>NZ_JBFUKP010000006.1:0-246639 GCF_056400765.1 Ramlibacter sp. P4_H7 | reverse complement strand
ATCCGCAGCGGTCCGGCTCCCGCATGCCGCCCCCGCCGCCGGCCATTGCCGGCGTGCCCGGCGTCCCCGCTGCGCCCGGCGCGCCGGGCGTTGCCGCAGCGCCCTTCGTCCCCGGTCCCGCATCCGGCAAACCTCCTGCGCCTTCCATGCAGGCATCGCCGCAGGCCGTCGTGCCAACGTCGGAGCGCGTGTTCGGCGTGGCCGAGCTGCCTCCCGAGATCCAGCGCGACCTGCCCAAGCTCGCCATCTCGGGCGGCGTGCATTCCGAGAATGCCGCGCAGCGCATGCTGATCGTGGGCGGACAGGTCATGAGCGAAGGTGCCGAGGTCGCGCCAGGCGTCGTGCTGGAACAGATCCGGCCGCACGCGGCGGTGCTGCGATTCCGGGGCTATCGCTTCAGCGTCACGTTCTGAGCGCGGTCAGGCAATCAGCCAGCGCGTGGCGGCGCCCAGCACCAGGGACAGCAGCGGCAGGACGGCCAGTCCCAAGCGAGCGGCAGCCGGAGCCCGCCGCAATCCAGCGGCCGCGCCGAGGGTGGCCAGGGCCGTCGGCTCCGGCATGAAGGCGAAGACCTCGGCCTCGGTCCACGGATGTCCCGTCAGCGGCGCCAGCAGCGGATAGCAGAGCGCTGCCGCGAGCAACGCAGAGGCCGCGAGGCGCGGTGCCGGGCTCGGCCCGCGCAGCGGCAACAGTGCCGTGCCCGCGAGCAGGAGGGACTGGACCCCGCAGGCGCCTGCGATCCAGCGCGCACCCAGGAAGATTTCGCTGTAGTGCTGCCCATAGAAGGCATGGCCCAGCCACGCCCAGGCAAGCGCCAGCACGAGCAGTGCGGCGCGAGCCGTCGCCGCGGATCCTCCCCGGAGCGCCACGAGCAGCACGGCAGGAACCGCGGCCGTCCACAGCTGTGCCGGCCACCCTGCGGCGTTGTGGCGCGCCACCAGCCGCCAGTAGGTCTCCGGCGAGAACATCAGGAAGTCGGACAGGCCGTAGGTCCACCACTCCGTCATAAGCCGGCCACGAGGGCAGCCATGCGCCGGCGCATGGCCTCGTCAGGCATGGGGCCTCGCGCCGTGGCCATGTTCTCGCGCACGTGTTCGACGCGCCGTGTGGCGGGGATGGCGCAGGTGACCGCCGGGTGGCTGATCACGAACTTGAGTGCGAACTGGGCCCAGCTGCCGCAGCCGATCTCCGCCGCCCAGGGCGGCAGCGGATGCCTCTGCAGCCGGCGCAGCAGGTCGCCTTCCTGGAAGGGGCGGTTGATCAGGACGGCCGTGCCTCGCTCGGCGGCCAGCGGCAGCAGGCGCTCCTCCGCTTCCCGGTCGACGAGGTTGTAGGTGAGCTGCACGAAGTCCAATCGGTGATCGCGCAGGAGGCGCTCGAAGTCGCGATGGCGTCGTCCCTCGGAAGTCGTGATCCCCACGTAGCGCAGGCGGCCGCGCTCCTTCAACGCCTGCAGCAGCGGCAGCTGTTTCTCCCACGCCAGCAGGTTGTGCACCTGCAGGAGGTCGAACCGTGCCACCTGCCACAGGCCGCGCGACGTTTCCACCTGCGCGGCGCCGTCGCCCGAGGTCCAGACCTTGTCGGCGGAGAACACGCGCTGCTGCGCGTCCAAGGTGCGCAACGCGTCGCCGACCACGCCTTGCGACGAGCCGTACATGGGGGAGGAATCGATGAGCCGCCCGCCCGCATCGAAGAAGGCGCGGATCACCTGCGCGCAGTGGGCGCGCGCCGGCGGGTCCTGGCCGACGTTGAAGGTGATCCAGGTGCCCAGGCCGACCCGCGGGATCGGTTCGCCCGTGGAGGGGATGGCTCGCGTGAGAGGCGTGGACTGCGCGGCCGCGTGCCCGGCGGCCGCGAGCGCCGACCACTGCAGGAGGGTGCGCCGCTTCATGCCGGCAGGCTAGCACGCTGGCATCATGGTCGCCGGAGGTGTGCCATGGACCGCAGGATGCTGCTGCAGGGCTTGCTGTTGGGCGCGCTCGCGCCGGGCGCGCGGGCGGACGAGGCCTTGTGGGCATTGCTGGGACGCGGCGGCCATGCCGTGCTGCTGCGGCATGCGGTGACGGATACGGGAGTGGGGGACCCGCCGGGCTTTCGCCTCGGGGTGTGCGCAACCCAGCGCAACCTGAGCGAGCAGGGCCGGAGCGATGCGCGCCGGCTGGGCGAGGAACTGCGCGCCCGCCGCGTGCCTGTCGCCGGCCTGCTGTCCAGTCCGTGGTGCCGGTGCCTGGACACGGCGCGGCTGGCCTTCGGCCGCGACGCGGAAGTCGAGCCCGCGCTCGGCAACCTGTTCGGCCGGGCCGAGCTCGAAGCCGCGCAGGTCGCGGCCTTGCGGGCGCTGGTGGGGCGACCGGTCGCGGGCGGCAACGTGTTCATGGTCACGCACGGTTCGACGACCTACGCGCTCACCGGCGTCTCGCCCGGCACGGCAGAAATGGTGATCGTCGAGCCGCGACCCGGCGGCGCCTTCCGCGTCGCGGGCCGGCTCTCGGTGGGTTAATCGTCGCCGTTGGGCCGCTGCGGCGGCTGGAACACCGACCAGCGACCGTCCTTGAACAGGTACAGCCCGGAGGAGATGCGCGTGCTGTCCTTGCTCGCGAACAGTGCGGCGGCGCTGAAGCGCAAGGTGGCCACCGCGGATTCGTCGTCGGCCCGCGCAAACACCAGTCCGCCGCGCTCCGGCACGGCAGCGACCACGCCGGCGGGCGAGCGCTCCAGTTGTTCCAGCCAGAACATGCGGTCGAGGAAGTAGCTGCTGTCCAATTCGGGTGCATTGCCGTGCACCTGCATCACGCCGCCAGTCCACGGTTCCGCCACGGGCGCGCCGTAGCGCCTGCGCAGGTTGTCCACGGCCTGGTTCAGCGCCTCGTCCGGCGAGAGCTTCAGCCGTTCCAGGTCCTCGGGTGCGGCGCTCTGCACGCGCAGCTGGCCGTCGAACACCAGCCGCAGGTGCATGTCGCCGAGGTACTGGAACCAGCTGGCTTCGAATTCGACCACGCGGCCGTCCGGGAGCTTGGCGGAGATCTTTCCGTAGGGCGCGAGCGCCTCGTCCTGCTTGTTCTCACCCGGGCTCTCGCGCAGGACTGCGAGCAGGTTGGTCGCGCTGACCTCGAACTCTTCGGAGTCGGGCGGTGTGCCGGCCCAGGAACCGGTGCATGCCAGCATTGCGACGGCACCACACACGCATCGCACCCATTGCTTCATCATGTTTCCCTCCGTCCTGGCGCAAATGGTGATGCGTGGCGCGGCAGTATGCAAGCGTCCATTCGGCGTAACCATTGCGATGGAGTGGGTCCGCCTCGGGGACATCGCAACGCCATTCGTTACCCTTATTTCGCTCGCAGACGAACTTGGAGGGTGGCGCCTGCGTAGCATCGCAGCTCTTCGCTTCATTCTCAGAGGAACCGCCACATGGCACTGCAATCCCCCTTCTTCAACAACAACAACAAGCGCGAAGACGCGTATCCGCGTGCGGGCGTGAGCCCCAATGCCGCCGCCGCCTCGGGCCAGGCACCGGCCGCCGCGGCCACGCAGCAGCCTGCGGCTGCCTCTGCTTCCCCGGTCGGCACGCCGGCCAAGGAAGGCGAAAGCAAGCTGACCGTCGGACCGAACATCAAGCTGAAGGGCGTGGAGATCACCGATTGCGACACCCTGGTGGTGGAGGGCTCGGTGGAGGCGACCATGGATTCCCGCGTGATCCAGATCTCGGAGCGCGGTTCGTTCAAGGGCTCCGCCGAAATCGACGTCGCCGAGATCCGCGGCCTGTTCGACGGCAACCTGACCGTGCGCCAGAAGCTGGTGATCTTTTCCACCGGCAAGGTCACCGGCAAGGTGCGCTACGGCAAGGTGGTGATCGAGGAGGGCGGCCAGCTCTCCGGCGAGATCGAGTCGTCCGCTTCCAGCACCGGCGCGACCTCTTCGGCGCGCCCGGGCCTGCAGCCGGTCCAGTAAGCCTTCAGACCACCGTGCGGTGCCGCGCGATGCAGGTGTCCAGCACCTCGTCGTGCGGCCGCTGCCACCAGTTCCCCGTGGAGAAGATCTCCACTTCGCTGTAGCCGGCGAATCCCTGCGCCTCGACCCATCCCCGGATGCGCGGGATGTCGATGACGCCGTCGCCCATCATCCCGCGGTCGTTCAACAGGTCCGTGGTCGGCGTCAGCCAGTCGCACACATGGAAAGCGAGCAGGCGATCGCGGCCGGCGCGCGCGATCTGCTGCTGCAGCTTGGGATCCCACCACACGTGGTAGACGTCCACGGCCACGCCTAGCGCGCCCGTCCGGGCGGCGTCCAGTTCGTCGCACAGGTCCAGCGCCTGCTCCAGCGTGTTGACGCAGGCGCGATCGGCCGCGTACATGGGGTGCAGCGGCTCGATGGCGAGCGGCATGCGCGCCTGGCGCGCGTACTCCAATAATTCGAAGATCCCATCCCGCACCTGGGTGCGCGCCTGCGCGATGTCCTTGTGCTGCGCGTGCCCCTGCAGCGCGCCGGGCAATCCGCCGACCACCAGCACCAGGCACTTCGCGCCCAGTTCCACGGCCTCATCGACGGCGCGGCGGTTGTCGTCGCGTGCCGCTTGGCGGCCGGCCGCATCCGCGGCGGGGAACATGCCCCCGCGGCAGTAGCCGGAGAGTTCGAGCCCGTGCGCGCGCACCAGCTTCGAGAAGGTCGCCAGGCCGGCGGCGTGCACCTGGTCGCGCCAGGGCGAGATCGCGCGGATGCCACGACGCACGCACGCCTCGATGATGTCCGGCAGCGGCAGGTCGACGCCGCGGCTCTTGCGCACGGTGGCGGTGTTGATCGACAGCCAGCGATGGTCTCGGGAAAAGTCGCGCATGGATTCAGGAGGAAGAAGTGCGGTCGCGCCGCCATTGGCGCACGATCGCTGCGTTGTCCAGGTCGCCGTCGCCGGCGTCGATCGCGGCGCGCATCAGGCCTGCGTGCACCTGCGACAGCGGCAGCGGCTGGCCGGCGGCGCGCGCCGCCTCGAGCATGAGGTCCACGTCCTTGAGGTGCTGGCGGATGCGCGATTGCGGCTCGAAGCGGCCGCTGGCCATCATCGGCCCCTTCACTTCGGCGGCCGCCGAGCGCGCCGGCGTGGCCAGCACCAGCCGCAGGAATGCCTCCGGCGCGATGCCGAGGCTTTCGGCGAAGGCCATCCCTTCGGCCAGCACGGCGCGGTTGAGCCCCAGCACCAGGTTGGTGGCCAGCTTCGCCCGGGCGGCCATGCCGGCGGCGCCGACGTGGATGCGCTCGCGCGCGATCGCCTCGAGCACCGGCGTGCAGCGCGCCACCGCGTCGGCATCGCCGGCGAGGAGCAGCGTGGCTTCGCCCGCGGCGATCTGCTGGCTGGAGCCGGAGAGCGGGCCCTCGAGGAAATCGACGCCGCGGGCCCGCAGTCGCGCCGCGAGGGCCTGCAGGATCTCGGGCGTGCCGGTAGAGCAATCGACGATGGTGCGCACGCGGTGGCCGCTCGCCAGCAGGCCGTCGGGCGCCTCGAGCACGGCCTGGACGTCCTTCGAATCGAACACCGCCAGCAGCACGAAGGAGCAGGCCGCGCCCACGGCCTGCGGCGACGGCTCCGCCACGGCGCCGAGCACCTGCACGGCCTGCCGCGCCTCTTCGCGCAGGTCGAAGCCGTGCACGCGGAATCCCGCGGCCAGCAGGCGGCCGGCAAGCGCCTGGCCGACCAGGCCCAGGCCGACGATGCCGACGGATTGCGGCGCGTCCATGGTCACGGCGCCAGCGAGGTGCCGCCGCAGATCTGGATCTCCTGCCCGGTGATCGCCGCCGCGGCGGGCGACAGCAAGTAGGCGATCAGTGAAGCGACTTCCTCGGGCTGGATCAGGCGGCCGATCGGCGGCATGCGCGATGGCGTGCCCTGGCGGGCCGGATCGCTGAGCATGCCGGTCTGCGTGGCCGCGGGGGCGACCACGTTGACCGTCACGCCGGCGGTGACCACTTCGGCCGCCCAGCTGCGCGCCAGAGAAGCGACCGCCGCCTTGCTGGCAGCGTACTGGCTGCGCCCGGCGATGCCGCGCGCCACCCGGCTGCCGACGAGGACCATGCGGCCGTGGCCGGCTTGCGCCATGGCGGGCAGCAGGGCATCGGCGAGCTGTGTCGCGGCCTGYACGTGCAGCCGCCACATCGTTTCGCCGTGGGCGGGATCCAGGTGCCCGAGCGAGGCCGGCCGCAGGATGCCCGCCGCGTGCACGACCGCACCGAAGCGTCCGGCGCCGGCGATCGCGCCGGCGAGGGCCTGCGCGTCGCACAGGTCCACCGTCACCGGCGTGAAGTGCGCATCCTCCACCGCGGGCGGAGCGACGTCGAAGCCGCACACCTGCCAGCCGTCGGCGAGCAGGCGCCGCGCCGTGGCCAGGCCGATGCCGGAGCTGCTGCCCGTCACCAGCGCGCGGCCGCGTTCATTCGACGTGGATGTTGCCATCGGTGATGATCTTCTGCATGCGCGCCATGTCGGCGGCCTGGAACCTGGCGAAATCCTCGACCGACCCCGGCGTGAGCAGCAGCCCCTGCTGCGCCAGCTTGTCGCGCATGTCGCCGGCGAGCGCCTTGTTCGCCTCGGCGTTCAGCTTGTTCGTGACGTCGGCCGGCAGCTTCGCCGGGCCCCACAGCCCGTACCAGCTGTAGAACTCGAAGCCGGGGATCGTCTCGGCCACGGTGGGCACGTCGGGCAGGTTGGGCGCGCGCGTGCTGGAGGTGACGGCGACGACGCGCAGCATGCCGCTCTTGTGGTACTGCACCGAGCCGAGGATGGGGTCGATGAAGCCGTCGATCTGGCCGCCGATCAGGTCCTGGAAGGCCGGCGCCGTGCCCTTGTACGGCACCACCATGTACTCGATGTTGCCGCTGCGCTTGAGCAGTTCGGTGGACAGGTGGCCGGCCGAGCCGATCGACCCCACCGCGAACGTCATCTTGCCCGGATGGGCCTTGGCATAAGCGATCAGCGACTTGATGTCGGTGATCGGCAGGTTCTTGTTGATCGCGACCGACAGCGGCGCCTTGGCGACCAGCGCGATCGGCTGGAAATCCTTCACGACGGAGTAGGGCGTGGACTTCATCGTCATCGGCGCGCTGACGAAGGTCGAGGCGTTGAACAGCAGCGTGTAGCCGTCGGCCGGCGCGCGCGCGACGACGTCGGCGCCGATGGAGCCGTTGCCGCCCGGCCGGTTCTCCACGACGAAGGGCTGTCCCAGCTGGTCGCCCAGCTTCTGCGCCAGCTGCCGGCCCACCGTGTCCAGCGTGCCGCCGGGCGGGAAGGGGATGATCACCCGGACCGGCCGCGCGGGCCAGGCCTGGGCGAGTGAGGAGAGGCTGGCGGCTGCGAGGCCGGCGGCCAGCACCAGTTTGAGCGCGGACTTGAACATGCTGTCTCCTTGGTGGGGCTATTCGACGCCGTGCAGCGCCAGCAGCGTCGCCATGCGGCGCGTGGCCAGCCCGGGCTGCTCCAGCAGGTTGGCCGCGTCGGCCAGCCGGAACAGCTCGGCGAGGTGCGGCAGGCTGCGCGTGCTTTGCTGGCCGCCGACCATCGTGAAGTGCTTCTGGTGGCCATTGAGCCAGGCCATGAAGACGACGCCGGTCTTGTAGAAGCGCGTGGGCGCCGCAAAGATGTGCCGCGACAAGGGCACCGTCGGCCCGAGGATCGCGTGGAACCTCTCGATGTTGCCCTGCGCCAGTTCGCCGAGCGCCGCGCTGGCCGCCGGCGCGATTGCGTCGAAGATGCCCAGCAGCGCGTCGCTCCTGCCGTGAGTGGGTTCCCGGCCGAAGCCGTCGCCGGCGATCAGTTCGGCGTAGTTGAAGTCGTCGCCCGTGTACATGCGCACGCCCGCGGGCAGGCGCCGGCGCATCGCGATCTCCTTGTCCTTGTCCAGCAGCGAGATCTTGATGCCGTCGACCTTGGAGGCGTGCGCGGCGATGATGCCCAACGCCGTGTCCATGGCCGCGTCGATGTCCTGCGTGCCCCAATATCCGGCCAGCGCCGGATCGAACATGTCGCCCAGCCAGTGCAGCACCACCGGCTGTTTCGCCTGCGACAGGATGCGGCCGTACACCTTCTCGTAATCGGCCGGCGATTTCGCCACGCGGGCCAGCGCGCGGCTGGCCATCACGATCAGCTTGCCGCCCAGCTTCTCGATGGCGGCCATCTGTTCCTCGTAGGCGCGGATCACGTCGTCGACGTTCCGCGCGTCTTCGGGCGCGAGGTGGTCGGTGCCGCAGCCGGACGCGACCAGCGCGCCGGGCACGTCACGCGCGGCATCGAGCGAGCGGCGAATGAGCTCCAGGGAAGTCGGCCAGTCCAGGCCCATTCCGCGCTGCGCCGTGTCCATGGCTTCCGCCACGCCCAGGCCCAGCGACCACAGCCGTTGCCGGTAGGCGATGGTCGCGTCCCAGTCGATGGCAGCCTGCAGCCACGGGTCGATGGCGGCCAATGGATTGGCCACCACGTGGGCGGCGGAGTAGGCAATGCGGTTGAACTTCACGCCCTGGGCGGGCCGCACGGGCGCAGTTCCGCGCAGCGTGTAGTTCTCCAGAACACCGGAAGGCGTCGGCAGTTGCAGCGTCAGGGCCATGGTGCGTTTCTCAGAACTGAAGAGGCGGCACGTCGACGAAGCGGCGTTCCTTCCAGCTTTGCAGTGCGGCTTCCACCAGCTGCACGCCCTTGGCGCCTTCCGGCAGCGTCCACTTGTAGGGCGCGTCTTCCACCACGTGGCGGATGAAGGCTTCCCACTGGATCTTGAAGCCGTTGTCGTACACCTGCGTATCCGGCACGGCCTGCCACTGCTCGGTGAACTGCATGGTGTTCTTCACGTCCGGGTTCCATACCGGGCGCGGCGTGTTGACGCGGCTCTGGGCCTTGCACTCGGTCAGCGTGGCGACGGCGGAACCGTGCGTGCCGTCGACGTGGAAGGTCACCAGGTCCTCGCGGTTCACGCGGGTCGCCCACGACATGTTCAGTTGGGCGATCACCGGCTCGCCGTTGTGGCCGACCAGTTCCGCGATCGCATAGGCGGCATCGTCGGCCGTCGCCTTGTACGGCTTGCCGTCCTCGTCCCAGCGCTGCGGGATGTGGGTGGCGCCCAGGCAGGAGATGGACTTCACTTCGCCGAACAGGTTGTCCAGCACGTAGCGCCAGTGGCACATCATGTCCAGGATCATCCCGCCGCCGTCCTCGGCGCGGTAGTTCCAGCTGGGGCGCTGGATCGGCTGCAGGTCGCCCTCGAACACCCAGTAGCCGAACTCCAGGCGCAGCGACAGCATGCGGCCGAAGAAGCCGGCGCGGCGCAGCATGTCCAGCTTGCGCAGGCCGGGCAGGAACAGCTTGTCCTGCACCGCGCCGTGCTTGAGGCCCGACTTCTCGGCCATCTTGGCGATCTCCACCGCTTCACCCAGCGTGGTGGCGATCGGCTTTTCGCAATAGACGTGCTTGCGGGCGCGCAGCGCCTTGGCCAGCAGCTTGGGACGCATCTGGGTCGTGCCGGCGTCGAAGAACACGGTGTCGTCCGGGTTCGCCAGCGCGGCGTCGAGGTCGGTGCCCCAGCGCCCGATGCCGTGCGCCTTGGCGAGAGCCTCGATCTTCTCGGCATTGCGGCCGATGAGGATGGGATCGGGCATGACCTTGTCGCCATTGGCGAGGGTCACGCCGCCCTGGGCGCGGATCGCCACGATGGAGCGGATCAGGTGCTGGTTCATGCCCATGCGTCCGGTGACGCCGTGCATGATGATTCCGAGGCGTTGGGTCGGCATATGCGGTCCTTTCCTTGTTCGGCTTACTTGTGCACTTCGAGGCCGGCGGCCCTGACCAGTGCGGCGTTGCTCCTGATCTCGTCGCGGACGTAGCCGTCGAACTCGGCCGCCTTCATGGTCCACGCATCGGCGCCGAGTGCGGCGAAACGCTCCTTCACTTCCGGCGTGTTCAGGGCCTTCACCACCTCGGCGTTGAGGCGCTCGACGATCTCCTTCGGCGTCTTCGCGGGCACGAACATGCCGATCCAGAAGTTGAACTCCGATCCCGGCACCCCCGCTTCCGCGGTCGTGGGCACGTCGGGCAGGGCGGCGGCGCGCTTGGGCGAACCCACCGCCAGCGGCAGCAGCTGCCCGTTGCGGATCTGGCCGATCACCGGGGCGATCGGCGAGAAGTAGTAGTCCACCCGGCCGGCGACGACCTCGGTCACTGCCTCGGCGGAGCCCTTGAAGGGGATGTTCTGCGCGTCGATCTTTGCCGCGAGCTTGAACTTCTCGGCGTTGAGGTGGGTGGCGCTGCCCTGGCCGGCGGACGCGAAGTTCATGCTGCCGGGCTTGGCGCGCGCGGCGGTGAGCAGGTCCTTCAGCGACTTCATGCCCTTGGCCGGGGAAATCACCAGCACGTTCGGCGTGGAGGAAATCGGCGTGACGCCGGCGAAGTCCTTCTCGGTATCGAACGGGAGCTTGGCGAAGGTGTGCGGGCTGACCGTGTGCGAGGACGAATGGATTATCACCGTGTAGCCGTCGGCGGCGGCCGACGCGACCTGCGCCTGGCCGATGGTGCCGCTGGCGCCGCCCTTGTTCTCCACCACCAGCTGCTGGCCCATGCTCTGGCTCATCTTGTCGGTGATCGCACGGGCAATGATGTCCGTGGTGCTGCCCGCGGCGAACGGAACGATCACCTTGATCGGTTTGTTCGGGTAGCCCGCTTGCGCAAAGGCGGCCAACGGGGCGGCAAAGGCCAGCGCGCAGAGGCTGGCGGCGAGGTTGCGGCGAGTGAAGTTGATGGCTCGTCTCCGAAGGGCGGGTGGTTAATTCACTGTTTGGTGAATTATAGGCAAGACTTCGCCAGAGGCAAGCCCCGGGTTTTCCGGGGGTCAGGCGGCGATGAGGTAGCCCAGGATCACCTCCGTCATGTGCGACAGGCGTTCGCTGCGGGCCTTGGAAGACATCAGGTCGCGGCCGAAGATGGCCGAGAGCGTGTAGCTGTTGGACAGGTAGAAGTAGGCGAGCCCGGCGATCGAGACGTAGAGCTGCACCGGGTCGACGCCGCCGCGGAAACTGCCGTCTCGGCGCCCGCGTTCCAGCACGGTGGCGAGCGTCTCGACCAGGGGCGAATTGAGTTCCCTGGCGCGCTTCGATTCCGCCAGGTGCCGCGCCTTGTGCAGGTTGGCGCTGTTCAGCAGGGTGATGAACTCGGGATGCGCGAGGTAGTAGTCCCAGGTGAACTCGATCAGCCGCCGCACGGCGGCCGCCGGCTCCAGGTCCGTCAGCCGCAGCTTCATCTCCTCGGTGCGGATGTCGCGGTAGGCCTGTTCCAGCACGGCCTGGAACAGGCTTTCCTTGTCCTCGAAGTAGTAATAGATCAGCCGCTTGTTGAGGCCGGCGCGTTCGGCGATGCGGTCCACGCGCGCGCCGCCCAGCCCGCATTCGGCGAACTCGTCGCGGGCCGCCGCTAAGATGGTGCTTTGCGAGCGGTCGGCATCGCGCAGGCGTTCTTCGCCGGCAGGGCTTGTGTCTCGGGCCATGGCCGATAATTCACCAGTCAGTTAATCAAGTCAAGCATCATGTCCGAACCCACCCAACTCGCAGGCCACCTCATCGTCGAATGCCTCGTGGCGCAGGGCGTCACGCATGCCTTCGGAGTGCCGGGCGAGAGCTACCTCGCGGTGCTGGACGGCTTCCACAAGTATCGCAAGGACATCCAGTTCGTCATCAACCGGCAGGAAGGCGGCGCCGCCTTCATGGCCGAAGCGGCCGGCAAGATGAGCAACCGTCCCGGCATCTGCTTCGTCACGCGCGGCCCGGGCGCGACCAACGCCTCCATCGGCGTGCACACGGCCTTCCAGGACTCCACCCCCATGGTGCTGTTCGTGGGCGACGTGGCCAGCGACCAGCGCGACCGCGAAGCGTTCCAGGAGGTGGAGTACACCAGCTTCTTCGGGCCCAGCACCAAGGGGATGGCCAAGCGCGTCGAGCGCATCGACGAGCCGGACCGCATCCCCGAATACGTGGCCCGCGCCTTCGCCACCGCCATGAACGGCCGTCCCGGACCCGTCGTGCTGGTATTGCCGGAAGACATGCTGACGAAGAGCACCGGCGCGCGCCCTATGCCGCGGGTGGAGGCGGTGGAAGCCTGGAGCGACCCCGGGTCCCTGCGCACGCTGCGCGAGATGCTGCTGGCCGCGAAGAAGCCATTCGTGATCGCCGGCGGCGGCGGCTGGACTCCACAGTCTGCCCAGGCCTTGCAGCGCTTCGCCGAGAACTGGAAGCTGCCGGTCGGCAACGCGTTCCGCTTCCAGGACACCTTCGACAACCACCACCCCCAGTACGCCGGGGACGTCGGCATCGGCATCAATCCGAAGCTGGCGGCGCGGGTGCGGGAAAGCGACCTCATCCTCGCCATCGGCCCCCGCCTGGGCGAGATGACCACCAGCGGCTACACGCTGCTGACGCCTCCCAAGGCGCGGCAGAAGCTGGTGCACATCCACGCGAGCGCCGAGGAACTGAACCGCGTCTACCAGGCAGACCTGGCGATCAACGCGACGATGAATGCCGCCGCGCGCTCCCTCGAGGTGCTGACGGCGCCGCCCGAGCTGCCTTGGGCCGACTGGACGGCCGCGGCCAACGCCGACTACCTGGGCAACCTCGTGCCGCAGAAGCTTCCGGGCAGCATCGACATGCCGGCGATCGTCGCCACCCTGCAGAAGCACCTGCCCGAAGATGCGCTCATCACCAATGGCGCCGGCAACTTCGCATCCTGGACGCATCGCTTCTTCAAGCACCACGGACTGGTGAAGGGCCACAAGACGCAGCTGGCGCCAACCTCGGGCGCGATGGGCTACGGCGTGCCGGCGGGCATCGCCGCGAACATCCTGTCCGGGCGGGTTGCCCTCACAGTCGCCGGCGACGGTGACTTCCTCATGAATGGACAGGAGCTCGCGACCGCCACGCAGCAGGGCGCTCGTTCGATCATCGTCCTGTTGAACAACGGCATGTATGGCACGATCCGCATGCACCAGGAGCGCGAGTACCCGACGCGCGTGGAAGGCGCAGGCACCCGCCTGGCCAATCCCGACTTCGTCGGCCTGGCCAAGGCCTATGGCTACGAGGCGACGCGCATCACCCGCACCGAAGAGTTCGAGCCGGCACTGCTGGCCGCGCTGGAGCGCAAGCAGGGCACGCTGATCGAGGTGGTGCTGGATCCCGAAGTGATCACCACGCGCGGCACTTTGACGGGCATCCGCGAGGCGGCGCTGAAGAAGGGCGCCTGAGGCGCACGAGTCCGAGGACTCGCGTTCCCCGGCGGGCGCCTCGCAGCAAAGAAAAAGGCCGGCGGATGCCGGCCTTTTCAGCGATCGGGAAGACCCGATTACTTGACGTGCTTGCCGATCAGGCCAGCCATCTCGAACATGGACACTTGGCCCTTGCCGAACAGCACACGCAGCTTGTCGTCTGCATTGACCATGCGCTTGTTCGCCTGGTCTTGCAGCTTGTTCTTCTTGATGTAGGCCCACAGCTTGCTGACGATCTCGGTGCGCGGCAGGGGAGCCGAGCCCACGACGGCGGCCAGCGACTGGTCCGGGGTCAGCGGCTTCATGAACGCTGCGTTCGGGGTGCGCTTCTTGGCGGGAGCCTTCTTCGCAGCAGCCTTCTTGGCCGGAGCGGCCTTCTTCGCAGTTGCCTTCTTGGCCGGAGCGGCCTTCTTCGCCGGGGCCTTCTTGGCCGCAGCCTTCTTCGCCGGCGCCTTCTTCGCCGCGACCTTCTTTGCCGGCGCCTTCTTCGCCGGCGCCTTCTTCGCCGCTTTTTTCGCAGTTGCCATGATTTGATTTCCTTCTAGAAGTTGATGGTTCACCACCAGTGGAAAACTGCACTCTCACTGGCACTGCGGATGCTAATGGAGAAAAAGGGTGCGTCCAAGCGGAAAACGGGGTTTTTCATTGGGAGATGTTGCTTTTTCATCCGCGCGAAGACGCTGTTTTCCCTCTGAAGATCAGCAGCACGCCGGCGAGGATCACGCCGCACGCGATCCATTCGCCCCCCGAGAGCGCCTCTCCACCGAGGGAAACGCCGAGTGCGAGAGCGATCACCGGGTTCACGAATGCATAGCTGGTGGCGACGGCGGCACTCGCATTCGCGAGCAGGTAGAGGTACGCGCTGAAGCCGATGAGCGATCCGAACACGACGAGATAGGCCCACGCTGCGAGCGCGAGCGGCTGCGGCGGCAGCGAAAACTGCTCACCCAGTGCGAGAGAAAGCGTCATCAACACCGCGCCACCGCACAACATTTCGCTGGCGAAACCTGAGGGTCCCGGCGCCAGCGGAAAGCGGGTCGTGGACAGCACGGAGCCCAGCGACCAGGTCATCGTCGCGCCGGCGATGCACGCGAGTCCCAGCGGCGATGCAGCGAAGCTGGCTCCGCGCACGAGCATCAGCACACCCGCGACGCCGACGGCCATGCCTGCGAGTTCGAACGCGCGCGGACGCTGGCCGAACACCAGGCCCCAGCCGCACACCAGCATCGGCACGACCGCGATGAAGGCGGCGACCAGCCCCGAGCCCACGTGCTGTTCCGCGCTGGCCGTGAGGCCCATCCCTCCGCCCAGCATGAGGCCGCCGATCACGAGGGCATTGCGCCATTCCCGCGGGGTGGGAAGCCTGGCGCGGCCGGCGCGCACCTGGGACAGCACCCAGGCCATCAGCAAGGCGCCGGCCAGGAGGAACCGGGTTCCCATCTGGAAGAAGGGCGGGAAGCTCACGAGCGCGAGGCGGATGGCCAGGTAGGTGGAGCCCCAGACCAGGTAGCAGGAGAGCAGGGCGGGCAGCAGCAGCGGCGCATCGGTGGTGCGATTTGGGAGGGCGGCGGTGGACATGCCTGGAATGCTAGGTTGCTTTCGCCCGCTCTTCCATGGATGATTCAAGGTCAAAGGCTGATGCAGCCTTGGTTTTGAAGGTTACTCCCCATGTCCACCGAAGTTCCCGAGATCGACGCCCATGACACGCGCATCCTGGAGGAGCTGCAGCGCGAAGCCCGCATCAGCATGGCGGAGCTGGGGCGCAAGGTGCACCTGTCCCAGCCGGCCGTGACGGAGCGCGTCCGCAAGCTGGAGATCGCCGGCTTCATCAAGGGCTACCGCGCCGTCGTCGATTTCCAGCGGCTCGGCTACGGGATCCGTGCATTCGTACGCGCCGGCCGCGTCGAATACGGTCGCATGCTCCAGCTGATCGAGCAGACGCCGGAGGTGGTCAACGCCTTCAACGTGACGGGGGAGGACAGCTGGATCATGGAGATCGCCGTCATCGACGTCGAACACCTGGACGCGGTGGTCACGAAGTTCTGCATGCTGACCGAGACCTCGACGTCCATCGTCCTGAACATCCCGCGCGAGCACGCCGCGGTGCCGCCGGCCCGGCGGGAGAACATCAGGCCCGCGATCAGGAAGGTGACGGGGCGGTAGCCAGCAGGACGCCCAACAGGGCGGCGGCGAAAGCGAGCATCTGCAGCAGGCCGAGTTGTTCCCCCAGGACCAGCACGCCGACGAGGCCGGCCGAGACCGGCAGCATCGCGGTGAACACGCCGGCTTGCGCGGCGGGCACGACCTTCAGCCCCGTCATCCAGAGCCACACGGTCCAGACGCTCGCTGCCAGTGCGTAGAACACGAGCAGCAGCCACGCGCCCCCGGACACGGAGCCGAAGTCGAAGTGCAGGGCGGTGTACAGCCCGAACGGCGTGACCAGCGCAAAGCCCCATAGGTTGATCAGGGCGGTGATCCGCTTGGGGCCGAGAACGCCGGTCAGGGCTTTGCCGATCACGGCATAGGACGCCTCGCAGACCACGGCGCCCAGCACCAGCAGATTTCCCAGCCATGCCCTGTCGTCCCCGCCCGTGGCCGCGCCGTCGGGCGCCTTGCCCACTGCCAGCAGCCCGATGCCGAGTGCCGCGAGGGCGATCGCCGCCCAGGTGCGGCCGGTGATGCGCTCCCGCAGGAAGGCCCAGCTCAGGAGGGCCACGGTGGCGGGGATGGCCGCCATGATCACTCCGGCCGACACGGCGCTGGTCAGGCTCACGCCGAACAGCATGCACAGGGAGAACAGGAAATTGCCCAGGAAGGATTCCAGGAACAGCAGGCGCTTGGTGCGCCTGGTGAGTGGCTCTTCGTTGGGCGGACGGCGCAACCAGTGCAGCATGGCCAGGCCGCCGATCCCGAAGCGCAGCCAGGCGAGCAGGAACACGGGAATGGCGGCGGCGAGCGGCTTCGACAGGGCGACATAGCTGCCGACCAGCGACATGCTGAGTGCGAGGCAGGCATAGGCGAGCGGTCGGCTCGGGACGAAGCTCATCGACAATGGCATCCGCGAAAACGCCGCATGATGCCTGAAGCCCCTTCCCGCCTTGTCTTCGTCTACGGCACGCTGCGCCGTGGCGGCCGGAACGACATCAATCGCCTCGTTCCCGCGCCCGAGTACGTGGGCATGGGGGAGGTGCAGGGCAGCCTGTACCACATCGACTGGTATCCGGGACTGACCCTGGGCGGCAAGGAGGCGGTGACCGTCGTCGGCGAGGTGTACCGCATCACGCCGGAACTCGAGGCCATCCTAGACGCCATCGAGCAGATCGCACCGGGCGCCGACAGCGAATACTTCAAGCGCGTGGTGGACATCGCGATGGAGCGCGAGCAGGTGTCCTGTCTCGTGTACGAGATCAACCCGGCCCGGGTTCGCGGCAAGAAGGTGATCGGGCACGGCGACTGGATCCTGTTTCACACATCGTGAAACGCGTTTCTCTATGTGAAATTCATCCATGGTGCGATGCCGCAAAATTTCTCAATACAAGAAAACACGTTTCTCATTGCGAAACGATAGGCGCAACTCGTTGATTTTACTTAGTAAACTATTTACTCTTATATAAGACACAAGAGCCCCACTCAGTCTTGTACAAGACTACAGTTCACTCCATGGCGCCGCGATGAAAGACGCCCCGGTTTCCACATCAACCACGGAGTGAACATGAGCAACTGGACCCACCTGACCCGCGAACAACAGATCGCCCAGCTCGAAAAGGATTGGGCGGAGAACCCCCGGTGGAAGGGCATCAAGCGTGGCTACAGCGCCGCGGACGTGGTGAAGCTTCGCGGTTCCCTCGCGATCGAGCACACGCTGGCCAAGCGCGGCTCGGAAAAGCTGTGGAACCTGATCAACACCGAGCCTTTCGTGAACACGCTGGGCGCGCTGACTGGCAACCAGGCCATGCAGCAGGTCAAGGCCGGCCTCAAGGGCATCTATCTCTCGGGCTGGCAAGTGGCGGGCGACGCCAACAGCAACGGCGAGATGTACCCGGACCAGTCTCTGTATTCCGTGGACTCCGTGCCGAAGTGCGTGAAGAAGATCAACAACACCTTCGCCCGCGCCGACCAGATCCAGTGGAGCGAAGGCAAGGGCCCCGGTGACGAGGGCTACGTCGACTACTTCGCGCCCATCGTGGCCGATGCCGAAGCCGGTTTCGGCGGCGTGCTCAACGCCTTCGAACTGATGAAAGCGATGATCGAGGCGGGCGCGGCCGGCGTGCACTTCGAGGACCAGCTGGCCTCCGTCAAGAAGTGCGGCCACATGGGCGGCAAGGTTCTGGTGCCTACGCGTGAAGCCGTCGCCAAGCTGGTCGCCGCGCGACTGGCCGCCGACGTGATGGGCACGCCCACCATCCTGCTGGCCCGCACCGATGCGGAAGCCGCCGACCTCGTCACCAGCGACGTGGACCCGATCGACCAGCCGTTCTGCACCGGCGAACGCACGGTGGAAGGCTTCTATCGCACCAAGAAGGGCTTCGACCAGGCCGTCAGCCGCGGCCTCGCCTATGCCGAAGTGGCCGACCTGATCTGGTGCGAGACCGGCACGCCGGACCTGAAGTTCGCCAAGGACTTCGCCGACGCCATCCATGCCAAGTTCCCGGGCAAGCTGCTGGCCTACAACTGCTCGCCGTCGTTCAACTGGMRSAAGAACCTSGACGACGCGACSATCGCCAAGTTCCAGARGGAGCTGGGCGCSATGGGCTACAAGTTCCAGTTCATCACGCTGGCTGGCTTCCACAGCCTGAACTACTCGATGTTCGAGCTGGCCTACGGCTACGCCCGCAACAACATGAGCGCCTTCGTGGAACTGCAGCAGAAGGAGTTCGCCGCCGCCGAAAAGGGCTTCACCGCGGTGAAGCACCAGCGCGAGGTGGGTACGGGGTACTTCGACGCCGTGACGACCACGATCGAAGCCAATGCGTCCACGGCCGCCCTGAAGGGCTCGACCGAGGACGAGCAGTTCTTCGACGACCACGGCGGGCGCAAGGCAGCCTGATCCGGTCGATCGCCCAGAAAGCCCGCGGCACACCGCGGGCTTTTTTTTGGGCGTCACGTTGGACCGCCGACGCTCGAAGTGGCCGGCAGCAAGCCGCCCGTGACCCAGCCCCCGCGCAGCAACGACGGGGGCCCACGGGTTAGAATCGAGCCACACGGACTGCAACAAGAGCGAGAAAGGCATCATGGTTATGACACCGCGAACTACCGTGGAAGGTTTCACGGCCCGCTAGTGGCCGGGTAGTCGCGCGTCCAGGAGTTGCATCCCCCAAGAAGCGCGGCTGATCCCGCGCTTTTTTCGTTTCCTGCCTTTCCGCATCCCACCATGATCAACGTCACGCTTCCCGACGGCTCGCAACGCCAGTTCCCGCAACCTGTATCGGTGGCCGAAGTGGCTGCCTCCATCGGCCCCGGCCTGGCCAAGGCGGCCATTGCCGGCAAGGTCGATGGCAAGGTCGTGGACACCTGCTTCCGGATCGCGCAGGACGCCAGGCTCGCGATCCTGACGGCCAAGGATCCGGAAGGCCTGGACGTGATCCGCCATTCGACGGCGCACCTGCTGGCCTATGCGGTGAAGGATCTCTTTCCCGACGCGCAGGTCACGATCGGCCCGGTGATTGAGAACGGCTTCTACTACGACTTCGCCTACAAGCGGCCATTCACGCCGGAGGACCTGCAGGCGATCGAAAAGCGCATGGCAGAGCTTGTCGCGAAAGACGAACCGGTCACGCGCCGCGTCCTGCCGCGCGATGAGGCGGTGCAGCACTTCCTCGCGATGGGCGAGAAGTACAAGGCCGAGATCATCGGCAGCATTCCTGCGGGCGAGGACGTGTCGCTCTACGCGGAGGGCGCATTCGAGGACCTCTGCCGCGGGCCCCACGTGCCCAGCACCGGCAAGCTCAGGTTCTTCAAGCTCATGAAGGTGGCCGGGGCGTATTGGCGCGGCGATCACCGCAACGAGATGCTCCAGCGCGTCTACGGCACGGCCTGGGCGACGAAGGAAGAACTGCAGCAGTACCTGACGATGCTGGAGGAGGCAGAGAAGCGCGACCACCGCAAGCTCGGCCGTGAGCTGGACCTGTTCCACATGGAAGAAGTGGCTCCCGGCGTGGTCTTCTGGCATCCGAAAGGCTGGGCGATCTGGCAGGCCGTGGAGCAGTACATGCGCCAGGTCTACAAGGACACGGGGTACCAGGAAGTCAAGGGCCCGCAGATCCTGGACAAGAGCCTGTGGGAGAAGACGGGTCACTGGCAGAACTATCGCGAGAACATGTTCACCACGGAGTCGGAGAAGCACGAATACGCGCTCAAGCCGATGAATTGCCCGGGCCACGTGCTGATCTTCAAGTCCCAGCTGCGCAGCTACCGCGACTTGCCGCTGCGCTTCGGGGAATTCGGCCAATGCCACCGCAATGAACCCTCGGGAGCCCTGCACGGGATCATGCGGGTGCGCGGCTTCACGCAAGACGACGGCCATGCCTTCGTCACGGAAGACCAGATCCTGCAGGAATGCGTCGACTACACGGCCAAGCTGCAGCAGGTCTACAGGGATTTCGGGTTCACGGACATCCTCTACAAGGTGGCCACCCGTCCCGAGAACCGGGTGGGTTCGGACGCGCTATGGGACAAGGCCGAGCACGCCTGCATGGAGGCGCTGCGCCAGTCCGGTGTCGAGTTTGTGGTCTCCCCCGGTGACGGGGCCTTCTACGGCCCCAAGATCGAGTACACGCTCAAGGACGCGCTGGGCCGGCAATGGCAATGCGGGACGATGCAGGTGGACTTCAACACGGCAGAGCGGCTGGGCGCCGAGTACGTGACGGAAACGAGCGGTCGGGCGCACCCGGTCATGCTGCACCGGGCCATCGTCGGCAGCCTGGAACGCTTCATCGGCATGCTGGTCGAGCACCATGCCGGCGCCCTGCCTGCCTGGCTGGCGCCTGTGCAGGCCGTGGTCCTGAACATCACCGACCAGCAGTCCGATTACGTCAAGGAAATAGCCAAATCGCTGAGGAATCAAGGGCTTAGGGTGGAGACAGATCTGCGCAACGAGAAGATCACGTATAAAATACGGGAGCATTCGATGCAAAAGCCGCCTTACCTCCTCGTCGTCGGCGACAAGGAGAGGGCGGCTGGTGCCGTCGCAGTGCGCGCCCGGGGCAACAAGGACCTCGGGGTGATGAGCCTGGAAGCGTTCTCCCAAAGGATCGCCGAGGACATCGCCAGCAAGAGCTGAATCTTAGCCGAGGAAGCCCGAGCCCGCGCCCACGCTGGCGGTGATGCTACACATTTTGTAGTCACTTTGAACTGAAGGACAAACGACCATCGCTACTGAATTTCGCGACCGCCGCCAACGCGAGGAACGCAAGCACCGCCTGAACCGGGAGATCATGGCCCCGGAAGTCCGCCTGAGCGGACCCAACAACGAGCCCCTGGGTGTCGTGAGCCTGCAGGAAGCGCTGCGCCTGGCAGGCGAGGCAGACGTTGACCTGGTAGAAATTGCCGCCACTGCCAATCCGCCGGTCTGCCGGCTGATGGACTACGGCAAGTTCAAGTACCAGGAACAGAAGAAGGCCGCGGAAGCGAAGGCGAAGCAGACGGTCATCGAGATCAAGGAAGTCAAGTTCCGACCGGGCACCGACGACGGTGACTACAACATCAAGCTGCGCAACATCCGCCGCTTCCTGGCCGAAGGCGACAAGTGCAAGATCACGCTGCGCTTTCGGGGCCGCGAGATCACGCACCAGGAAATCGGCATGGCGCTGCTGCAGCGGCTGCGGGACGACCTCGGGGACACCATCCTCGTGGAGCAGTTCCCCAAGCTCGAAGGCCGGCAGATGATCATGATGATCGCGCCGGGCAAGAAGAAGCCGGGCGCTGCCAAGCCCGCGTCCGAGCCGGCGGCATCGCCGGCGACGACGGCGTAAGGACAGTTTCAAAGCCACGACGGTTGGTCGCCGCGGTGGCGGTGAAGGGAAGGCCTTTGTGCCTTTCCGGGAGCCCTCGGGCTCCGAAGTGGCGGGTCTGACCCGCCACGAAAAGTGGCTCGGGGCCATCAAGGCGCGGGAGTTTCCCGCGACGCCTCACGAGCACAAATGAAGAAGGAGCATTCACATGCCCAAGATGAAGACCAAGAGCGGAGCGAAGAAGCGCTTCCGCGTGCGTCCCGGCGGGACCGTCAAGCGCGGCCAGGCCTTCAAGCGTCACATCCTGACCAAGAAGTCCACCAAGAACAAGCGCCATCTGCGCGGCCCGACGGCCGTCCATGAGACCAATATGGGTCACATGGCGCAGATGTTGCCGTTCGCCGGCATCTAACGTAGACGAAGAAGGAGAACACACATGCCTCGCGTCAAACGTGGTGTAACCGCCCGCGCACGTCACAAGAAGGTCCTCGCGCTCGCCAAGGGTTTCCGCGGCCGCCGCGGCAACGTCTTCCGCATCGCCAAAGAAGCGGTGATGAAGGCGGGGCAGTACGCCTACCGCGACCGCCGTGCCAAGAAGCGCGTCTTCCGCCAACTGTGGATCGCCCGTATCAACGCCGCCGCGCGTGCCAACGGCCTGACCTACAGCCAGTTCGCCAACGGGATCCGCAAGGCCGGCATCGACATCGACCGCAAGGTCCTCGCCGATATCGCCTACCACGACCCCGCGGCGTTTACCGGCATCGTGAACCAGGTGAAGGCCAAGCTGGCTGCTTGAGTTCGCGGTAGCCGCCGCCCCTCGGGACAGCGGCTGGTGCAACCCATGAGACAGGGCTAGGGCTGTGAGGCGCTAGCCCTGTTTTTTTCTTCCCATGACCCAAGAATTCGATTCGATCGTCGGCAGCGCGCGTGAGGCCTTCGCCAAGGCGCAGACGCCCGCGGAGCTGGAAAACGCCAAGGCGCAGTACGTCGGCAAGTCCGGCCGCATCACCGAGCTGATGAAGGGCCTGGCCGCGCTCTCCGTGGAGGAGAAGAAATCGCGCGGCGCGGCCATCAACCAGGCCAAGCAGGCGATCGAGGGCGCGCTGAACGAGCGCCGCCAGGCGTTGGCGGACGCCGAACTGGAAGCGCAGCTGAAGGCCGAGGCGCTGGACGTCTCGCTGCCCGGCCGCGTCCGCGAGCCCGGCGGATTGCATCCCGTGAGCCTGACGATGGAGCGCATCGAGCAGATCTTCGCCAGCATGGGCTTCGACGTCGCCGATGGCCCGGAGGTCGAGAGCGACTGGCACAGCTTTACCTCGCTGAACAACCCGCCCAACCACCCGGCGCGTTCGATGCAGGACACGTTCTACGTGGACATCGACGGCGACGACGGAATCCCCTACAACCTGCGGCCGCACACGAGCCCGATGCAGGTGCGCTACGCCCACCAGCACATCAAGCGCCATGCGGACGCCGTCAAGCGCGGCGAATCCATGCCGGAAATCCGCGTGATCGCGCCGGGCCGCACCTACCGCGTGGACAGCGATGCGACCCATTCGCCCATGTTCCACCAGTGCGAAGGCCTCTGGCTGGGCGAAAACGTGAGCTTCAAGGACCTCAAGGTCGTCTTCACCGACTTCTGCCGCACCTTCTTCGAAAGTGACGACCTGGCCTTGCGCTTCCGGCCGAGCTTCTTTCCCTTCACCGAGCCGAGCGCCGAGATCGACATCCAGTTCCAGAGCGGGCCGCTGGCCGGCCGCTGGCTGGAAGTCGCCGGCTCCGGCCAGGTGCACCCGGCCGTGGTGCGCAACATGGGGCTGGACCCCGAGAAGTACATCGGTTTCGCCTTCGGCATGGGCCCCGACCGCCTGACCATGCTGCGCTACGGAGTGAGCGACCTGCGCCTGTTCTTCGACGGCGACATCCGCTTCCTGCGCCAGTTCCGCTAACCGAATCCGCTTTCCGACGAGACCATGCAATTTCCCGAGTCCTGGCTGCGCGCGTTCTGCAACCCGCCGCTGACCACGCAACAGATCGCCGACACGCTCACCATGGGTGGGCTGGAAGTGGAGGACCTGCGGCCGGTGGCGCCGCCCTTCAGCAAGGTCGTCGTGGGCGAGATCAAGGAGGCCGTGCAACATCCCAACGCCGACCGCCTCCGCGTGTGCCAGGTGGACGTGGGGCAGGGGACGCTGCTGAACGTGGTCTGCGGTGCGCCGAACGCCCGCGTGGGCATCAAGGTTCCGACGGCCCTGGTCGGCGCCGAACTGCCGCCCGGCGAGGACGGCAAGCCCTTCGTGATCAAGCTGGGCAAACTGCGCGGCGTGGAAAGCCAGGGCATGCTGTGTTCGGCCCGCGAGCTGCAGCTGTCGGAAGACCATGGCGGCCTGCTGGAGCTGGATGCTTCCTCGCCCATCGGCCAGAACGTGCGCGACGTGCTCAAGCTCGACGACCACGTCTTCACCCTGAAGCTCACCCCGAACCTCGCCCACGCGCTGTCCGTGTACGGCGTGGCGCGCGAGCTGTCCGCGCTGACCGGTGCCCCGCTGGTCGAGCCCAGCTTCGAGCCGGTGCGGCCGGAGAACGACGCGAAGCTCCAGGTCAAGGTGAGCGCGCCGGACCTGTGCGGCCGCTTCTCCGGCCGGGTGATCCGCAACGTGAACACCCAGGCGAAGACGCCCCAGTGGATGGTCGAGCGGCTCGCCGGTTGCGGCCAGCGCAGCGTGACCGCGCTGGTGGACATTTCGAACTACGTGATGTTCGAGTTCGGTCGGCCTTCGCACATCTTCGACCTCGACAAGATCCACGGCGCGCTCGACGTTCGCTGGGGCCGCAAGGGCGAGCAGCTCAAGCTGCTGAACGGCGCGACCATCGAGGTGGACGAGAAGGTCGGCGTGATCGCCGACGACGCCCAGGTGGAGTCGCTCGCCGGCATCATGGGCGGCGATGCGACGGCCGTGTCCGACGAGACGAAGCACGTCTACGTCGAGGCTGCGTTCTGGTGGCCGGAGTCCGTGCAGGGGCGCTCGCGCCGCTTCAACTTCTCCACCGACGCCGGCCATCGGTTTGAGCGCGGCGTCGACCCGGTGCAGACCGTCGAACACATCGAACACATCACGCGCCTCGTCCAGGACATCTGCGGCGGCGAAGCCGGCCCGATGGACGACCAGGTGGTGAAGCTCCCGGAGCGCAAGCCGGTGCAGCTGCGCGTCGCGCGGGCGGGCAAGGTGATCGGCATGCCCGTCACCGAGCAGCAGTGCGTGGACGCGCTGGCGCGCCTGCACCTGCCTTCGCGCTCGGACAACGGCGTCATCACCGTCACGCCACCGCTCTACCGTTTCGACCTGTCGATCGAAGAGGACCTGATCGAAGAAGTGGTGCGGGTGATCGGCTACGGCCAGCTGCCCACCACGCCACCGCTGGCGCCCATCACCGCCAAGCTGCCGCCGGAAAATCGCCGCAGCCGTTTCGCGGTCCGCCGGCAGCTCGCCGCTCTGGGCTACCAGGAAACGATCAACTTCAGCTTCGTCGAAGACCACTGGGAGAAGCAGCTGGCGGGCAACCCCGACCCGATCAGGTTGCTCAACCCGATCGCCAGCCAGATGGGCGTGATGCGTTCCTCGCTGCTCGGTTCGCTGCTGCAGGTGCTGAAATTCAACCTCGACCGCAAGGCGGAACGCGTGCGCGTGTTCGAGCTCGGGCGCGTGTTCCTGCGCGACGCCTCGGTGCAGACCACCGACACCACCGTGCGCGGCGTGCGCCAGCCGATGAAGGTGGCGGGCCTTTCCTACGGATCCGCCGACGGGCTGCAGTGGGGCCGCAAGGCGGCGCCGGTCGATTTCTACGATGCGAAGGGCGACGTGCAGGCGTTGCTGTCACCGCTGCGGGCCGAGTTCGCACCCGGCAGCCATCCCGCGATGCATCCTGGCCGCTGTGCAGTGGTCCGTGTCGGCGGCAAGGACATCGGCTTCGTGGGAGAGCTGCATCCGCGCTGGCGCCAGCAATGGGAGCTGCCGCAGACCCCCTTGCTGTTCGAACTGGACCTCGACGCCGTCACCGACCGGCAAGTTCCTGCCTTCGAAGCCGTTCCGCGCTTCCAGCCGGCGGAGCGGGACATCGCTGTGATCGTGGGCGAAAAGGTCACGCACGACCAGTTGCTGGCAGCCATCCGTTCTGCGGACACGGGCGGGCTGCTGCGGGATGCCATGCTGTTCGACGTCTACAAGCCGCAGCAAGCCACCGCCGGTCTGGCCATGCACGAGAAGAGCCTGGCCGTGCGCTTGACGCTCGCCCGCACCGACGCGACACTGACCGACGAACAAATCGAAACGGCCGTGCGCGCGGTGGTGGAGCGGGTCTCCGCGCGACTGGGCGGCCGCCTGAGGGGATGACCATGGCCGACCTCACTACAACGACAGCGCTGAAAAAAGAGGACATCATGGAGTTTGCGGTGGAGAGCCTGGAGACGCCTGCGCTCACCAAGGCACAACTCGCCGAACTGCTGTTCGAGCAGATCGGCCTCAACAAGCGCGAGTCCAAGGACATGATCGATGCCTTCTTTGACCTGGTCTCGCAGAGCCTCGTCGAGGGCAAGGACGTCAAGATCTCCGGCTTCGGCAACTTCCAGATTCGCACCAAGGCACCTCGCCCGGGGCGCAATCCACGGACCGGCGAAGCCATCCCCATCGAGGCGCGGCGCGTGGTCACGTTCCATGCCAGCCACAAGCTCAAGGAACAGATCCAGGGCGACGGAAACGGCACGGAATAAGCAACGGCCGTCGCTGCAGCGCTACCGCATGGCCCCGACGGTTTACGTGCCGTGCCGGTCGCGCTTTGCATCCGTGGCCACTTAGAGTAACCTCGAAGCTTTCTCTCCTAGTAGATTGATTTCAATGGAGAAAGGCCTCCCGGCAATCCCTGCCAAGCGCTACTTCACCATCGGTGAGGTCAGCGAGCTTTGTGGCGTCAAGCCTCACGTGCTACGGTATTGGGAGCAGGAGTTCACGCAGCTTCGGCCCATGAAGCGCCGCGGCAACCGGCGCTACTACCAGCACCACGAGGTGCTGATGATCCGCCGCATCCGCGACCTGCTTTACGACCAGGGCTTCACCATCAGCGGCGCGCGCAACAAGCTGCAAGAGATCGTGCAGGTCGAGCGCGACAAGCGCCGGGCCGGCGAGGTCATGCTCGACGGCGTCGAGGTGATCGAAGTGGAGGAGTCATCCTTCAGCGAGAGCCAGTTCGAGGATGTTCCGCCGGAAGAGAGGGACGCGATCGCGTACAAGCTGCAGATGCTCAGGCGCGAGCTCTACGAAATCCGCGATCTGCTGAGTTCCGTTCACTGAGCTGCGGAAACGCCTGCGGGCCGGGCTATAATCGCGGGCTTCGGCGTGTAGCGCAGCCTGGTAGCGCACTTGCATGGGGTGCAAGGGGTCGCGAGTTCGAATCCCGCCACGCCGACCATGACAGCAAAGAACGAAGAGCCGGCAGGGCCAAAGCCCTGCCGGCTCTTTTCGTTTTGCAGGGTGCGACGCATACAATCCCCGCGCATGGCCTCCGTCGTATTTGCTGACCTCGTTGGGAGCACAGGCATCTTCGAGCGGCTCGGTGACGAGACTGCGGGGCGCTTCGTCACCCAGCTGACGGGCGCATTGGCCAAGATCTTCGAGCAGCACAACGGCCGGGTCGTCAAGCTGCTCGGCGACGGACTCTTCGTCGTCTTTCCCGAGGAATCCCAGGCGCTCACCGCCTGCATCGCCATCCAGGAACGTCTCCAGCAACAGCCTGTCCGTCCGGGCGGCGTGGGACGGCCCGTGCAGATGCAGATGGGCATCGAGTCGGGCGAAGTCGTCGAGATCCAAGGCGACACCTACGGGGACGCGGTCAACAGCGCCGCGCGCCTGGCCGACCTGGCGGGCGCCGACCAGATCTTCACGACGCAGCGCGTCCGCGACGCGATTTCGCGTGAACAGCAGGATCAGCTGCGCAGCCTCGGCCCCATTTACCTCCGTGGCAAGGCGGAGGCGACCGAGGTCTTCCGGGTGGAATGGCAGCAGGGCCGCGACGCGGAGGCCACCGTGATGGGCGCTTCCATGTTCGGCCAGCCCTCGGAGGCTCACCTGGAGATCAGCATTGCCGGCGAAAACCGCCGCGTGGAGCCGCGCGGCGAACCGGTGACGCTGGGCCGCTCGGCGACCGCGGATCTGCTCGTGAACGACGCGCGCGTCTCGCGGCTGCACGCCAGCATCGAATGGCGTGGCGGCCACTTCGTGCTCAGCGACGCCTCCAGCTTCGGCACCTGGGTGTACTTCGGCAACCAGTCCGAGCCCGTGGTCTTGCGGCGCACGGATTGCTACCTGGTCGGCCACGGGCAGATCGCACTGGGCTGTGACCGCAACGCCGAGGCCGCTCCCATCGCGAGCTTCGCCGTCGTGGCTTAGCCATGGCCCTCGAGCTGTCCATCACCGGCCCGGGAGTGGACGTGCGCCGCCGGCTGCAACAGGGAGAACCGGCACTCATCCTCGGGCGCGACACCGACTGCGCCGTGTGCCTGCCCGATCCCGAGCGCAGCATCTCGCGCCGCCACCTGAGCGTGTGGAACGATGGCGACCAACTTCACTTCCACGTGCTGTCGGTGGTCAATGGCGTGGACGCGGCCACGGGTGAACTGCCGCCAGGCGCTCGAGGTGTGCTGGAGCCGGGCCAGACGCTGGGCCTGTCCGCATTTCGGCTCACCGTGCAGGCGGTGGGGGACGCGCCTGGGCAGTCTGCTGTCCGGCCCGATGCCTGGTCCGAGTTCGCTCGCGCCGCGGCGCGGCTCGTTCCGGACAACAGTGCCGAGACCGTTCCGGGCACGTCCGAGGCCGATCCGTTCGGCGATTGGGGATTCCAGAGCACCTTCGGCGCGGGCACGTCGGGCAGCAGCCTGGGTGCCGATCCGCAACAGAAGGCGTCGGATCTGCTCCCCTTCTTCGCCGGACTCGGGATGGACGGACCGGATGCGATGACGAACGGCGAGATGGAGATCCTGGGCCGGCTCACGCGCATCGCACTGCGGGGCTTGCTGCAGGCCTCGCAGGCCGCGGCCGCGGCGCGCCAGGAGGAGCGCTCCGGTGAGCGGACCTGGACGGAAGGACGCGAATTCAATCCGCTGCGCATGGACACGCCCGTCGACGCCAAGCTGGCCTACCTGTTGGGAGGAGAGGCCGCGGCCTCGGGCTTCCTTCCGCCCGACCGCGCGGTGGCGCAGATCGCGGCGGAACTCACCGCGCACCAGCAGGCGATGGGCGACACCGTGGCGGAAGTGGTGCAGAAGGTGATCGAAGAGTTCGAGCCGGAAGCGCTCAAGAAACGCTTGCTCGGTAGCGGTACGCGCATGTTCGAGTCGGCCCGCGCGTGGGACGCTTTCGTGCGCTACTTCGCCGATCAGCTGGCCGCCGACCCCGGATGGGCCCAGCAGCTCATGGACCGGCACTTCGTGCGCGCTTACGCGCGGGCGCTCGTGCGTGCGAAACGCAACACACCGGAACGGACCTGACCCCTGGGAACTCGGCTTTACAGGGGGGCGCGCCTAGAATGGGTTTCCATCTGTTTCCACGGCGCTGATGTGACTCTGAAGAAGTTGGGACGGTACGAAGTCATCCGGGTCCTCGGCAAGGGTGCCATGGGCGTGGTGTACGAAGGCCGTGATCCCAACCTCGATCGGCGCGTGGCGATCAAGACGGTCAAGGTGGAGAACCTGTCGGAGGAAGCGGCCGCCGAATACGAGCACCGGTTCCGCACCGAGGCACGCTCCGCCGCGCGGCTGCAGCACCCCAACATCGTCAGCGTCTACGACTCCGATCGCGATGCCGACGTCGCCTTCCTGGTGATGGAGTACATCCAGGGCGACGATCTCAAGCACCACCTGGATCGCGGGGTGCGCTATTCGCTCGAGCAGTCGCTCAAGATCATCCGCGACCTGCTCTCCGCGCTGGACTATGCGCACAAGCAGGGCATCGTGCACCGGGACATCAAGCCGGCCAACCTGCTGATCGAACCGGGCGGGCGCGTGAAGCTCACCGACTTCGGCGTCGCGCGCATCCAGGACTCCGGCGAGGCCACGCGTACGCAAGGCAGCATGGTCGGCACGCTGAAGTACATGGCGCCGGAACAGGTGCAGGGGCAGAAGATCGATTCGCGGGCGGACCTGTTCTCGGCCGGCGTGATGCTGTACCAGCTGCTGACGGACAAGCGTCCCTTCGACGGCGACAACGATTTTTCCATCATCCACCAGATCATCGGCCACGCGCCTCCTCCGCCGAGTTCCATCAATCCGCGGCTGCCCCCTGCGCTGGATGCAGTTGTGGCGCGCGCGCTGGCAAAGACGCGGGAAGAGCGATTCGCCACGGCGCGCGATTTCGCCGTCGCCCTCCAGGCTGCGATCCGCCGCGCCGAAGACCAGACCGTGGTGCCGCCGGCCAACCCGAACAAGCGCGTGGAGGCCATGCCTTCGCGGCCGCTCACCGTGCCCGGCACCGTCCCTCCCGCCAGCGGCACGTCGCCGTCCGTGGGCGGTTCCACCTCGGTGACGCAGGAGCTCGAGCTCGTCTACTGGAAGGATGTGAAGGACGCGACCGACCCGGAGGAGCTGCAAGGCTTCCTGGAGAAGTTTCCCGCCGGCATCTACGCCGACCTGGCGCGCCGGCGCCTGCGCAAGTTGTCCAGCGGCGACCAGACCTTGCTCAGCCAGCCTGGCTTGAGCACGGGCAGCACGTTTGCAGCCACGCAGTTCCCGGACAGCGAAGCGACCCGCCTTCGCGTCGATCCCTCGCAGCCCGCCGCCCGCGCGGAAGGCACCGACCTGAGTCCCGTGCACTGGGTCGACGAGGAGTACACCAAGACGCTGGCGCAGCCCAGGTCCGGCGAATCGCGTCCCGGCACCGGAACCATTCCGCTTGTGTCCGCGAACCCCAGAACGCCCGAGGGCCCGATGGCCGCGACGGTTCCGGGCATCGTGCCGGCGGCCGCGAGTGCGCCGCGGGACACTGCGGAGCCGGCGGCCCCCCCGGCCATGCCCGCCGGAGTCGAAGCATCGGCTACCCCCGTCGCCGTGGCGCCGGACGCAACGCCGGCGGCGGTTCCGGCACGCCGCGCAGTGGCCGCGGACGAAGACGACAGCGTGCCTCCGGCTCCTGCCCGCAGGAAGGTCCCTGTGGCCGTCATGGCGGGTGTCGCCGTGTTGGTGATTGCTGGTGGACTGGCCCTGGTGATGAAGAAGCAGGAGCCGTCCGCCCAGGTGGCGACCACCACCGCGCCTGCGGCCGTTCCTGCGGTTCGCACGCCCGTCCCCCCACCGTCTGCTCCTGTGGTGCTTCCGGCTGAGGCTTCCGTGACTCCTCCGGCGACTGCCGTGGCCGGCGCGCCGGCCCCGTCTGCGCAGTCCCCTGCCAAGCACGCGGCTACGGCGTCGCCCGAAGGGACAAAGAAGGTCCCCGCCGCTTCCTCCCGGACCGCCAAGGGAGTCACGCCGCCGCCGGAACCCGCGCCGCGCGTGGCCGTGGCGCCGACTCCGACGCGGGCCGATCCTGAGCCGCCGGCGCCGAAGCCCGCTACGCAGGCGGTGGTCGCCAACGCCAGCTTGCAGGCCGTAGACCAATGCAAGGAAAAATTCTTCGTCCTCCGCGAGCTCTGCCTTGCTGAGCAATGCGGCAAGGGCGGGGCGCGCAACCACCCGCTATGCGTGCGCTATCGGGAGGACGTGCGCGTGCGCGAAGAAGCAGCCAAGCAGCAGCAGATGCAGCAGCGCTGAGAAGCGGCGCAGATAAACCGCGCACCCGGGCGGCCGGGGTGGTGCTTCGCCCCGAGACTGTCAGACGATGTCCAGCGCGTGCACGCCGAACTCGCCGCGCGCGCGGTCGGCGAAGAAGCGCTCCAGCGTTTCCCTGACCGTGCGGAAGGCGATCTCCTCCCACGGGATCTCGTCCTCGCGGAACAGGCGCGCCTCGATCGTCTCGAAGCCGGGATCGAACACGTCGCTGAGCAGCCGCGCACGGTAGAACAGGTGCACCTGGCCGACGCGCGGCACGCTGAGGACGGTGAACAGGCCTTCCATCTCGATCTGCGCGCCGGCTTCTTCGTGGGTCTCGCGGGCCGCGCCCTGCGCCGTGGTCTCGCCCAGTTCCATGAAGCCCGCGGGCAGCGTCCACTTGCCCCAGCGCGGTTCGATGTTCCGTTTGCACAGCAGGACCCGGTCACCGAAGTGAGGCACGGTGCCCACCACGTTCAGCGGGTTCTCGTAGTGGATGGTGTCGCACGCGGGGCACACGGCGCGCTCGTGCGTGTCGCCGTCATCGGGGACGCGGTAGACGACGGCGGCGCCGCAGTTGCGGCAATGCTTGATGGGGCTGCGAAGGATCACGGACGAAGAGGGCTCCCAGCGGGAGCCCTCGTACTGGCGCTGATGGAAGGCAGTGTACTCAGGCCTTCGTGGTCTTGGTGTGCTTGTCGATCAGGGCGCGGGCCGTGTCCAGCAACTTGCGGCCGTCATGGCCCCGCTTGTTCATGTCCTCGACCCACTCCACCTCGATCTGGCGCGAACGGCGACGGAACTCCTGTGCGTCGTTGGCGTTGACCGTGAAGATCGTGTTGCCGCGGTCCTTGGCGGCCTTGCGGCCGGCCACGTCGCCGTTCTGCTGGACCTTGCCGAGGAAGGCCGAGGTCGCCATGCCGGAGTTGGCGTCGATCACCTTCTTCAGGTCCGGCGGCAGCGAGTTGTACTTCGCCTTGTTCATCGCCATCACGAACGTGGTGGTGTAGAGCGAGCCGCCCGCCGGATCGAATTCCGCGTGGTACTTGGTCAGCTCGTGCACCTTCACGGAAGGCACCACTTCCCACGGAATCACGCAGCCGTTGATGGTGCCCTTGGACAGGGCATCCGGGATCTGCGGCAGCGGCATGCCCACCGGCGTCGCGCCCAGCGAACCCACCAGCTTGGTCACCTGGCGGGTGGGTGCGCGCACCTTGAGGCCGCGCATGTCGCCCACGTTGTGCACCGGCTTCTCCGCCGTATGGATCACGCCGGGACCGTGGACCTGCAGCGCGATGACCTGCGTGTCCTTGAATTCGTCCGGCGCCATGGTCTGCACGTATTCCCAGTACGCCTTGGACGTGGCCTCCGCGTTGGACATCATGAACGGAAGTTCGAACACCTCCACCCGCGGGAACCGGCCCGCGGTGTTGCCCGGCAGGGTCCACACGACGTCCACCACGCCGTCGCGGGCCTGGTCGTACAGCTGCACCGGTGTGCCACCGAGCTGCATGGCCGGATAGGCCTCGAACTTGATGCGGCCGCCGGAATCCTTCTCCACCTTGTCCATCCACGCCTTGTGCATGTTCAGCCAGACGTTGGACGTCGGCGCCATGAAGGTGTGGAACTTCAGCGTGACCGATTGCTGGGCGAAGCCGGTGAGGGCGGAGCCGCCGAGCGCGACGGCCGCGCTCGACCGGAGGAGGGTTCTGCGTTGGATCATGGGGGAGGGCTCCAGGGAGGTTGCAGGAACTTAACGCATGGCGCAGCCCCCGGACTCGGGGGCTTTCCCTCAGCCTAGCTGATGTACTTCACGAGCCAGAGCGAGATCGGCGGGAACAGCAGCAGGACGATGGTGCGGATGGTGTCGCTGACCAGGAAGGGCATCACGCCGCGGTAGCTCTCGCTGATGGGAACGCCCTTGGCCATGCCGTTGACCACGTACACGTTCAGTCCAACCGGTGGGGCGAGCAGGCCGAAGCCCACCGTCATGAGCACCATGATGCCGAACCAGATGGCCGTGTATTCCTTGGACATGCCGAAGTCCAGCGCCATGATCATCGGGAAGAAGATCGGGATGGTCAGCAGGATCATCGACAGCTCGTCCATCACCGCGCCCAGCACCACGTAGAACAGCAGGATCGCGGCCACCACGGCGACCGGCGACAGGCCCCAGCCACCGACCACGTTCGCCAGTTGCGCGGGCACCTGCGTCAGCGCCAGCGCCGCGTTCATCACATCGGCACCGATGAAGATCATGAAGATCATCGCCGAGCCTTCGGCGGTGGCATAGAAGCAGTGCTTGAACTTCTGCCAGGTCATTTCGCGCTTGAGCAGCGCGGCGATGAAGGTGGCGGCCGCACCAACGGCCGCGCCCTCGGTGGGGGTGAACAGACCTCCGTAGATGCCGCCGAACACCAGGCTGAAGATGATCGCAATTGGCACTACCCCGGCCAGCGCCTTCTTGGACATGCGCATCGCCTCTTCCCGCTCCGGCGCGTGACCCGGGACCAGGCGCACGTAGACGGCGATGGCGATCATGTAGCCGACCATCGCGATCAGTCCCGGGATCATGGCCGCCGCGAACAGCTTGGCGATGTTCTGCTCGGTCAGGATGGCGTAGATCACCAGCGGAACCGAAGGCGGGATCAGGATGCCCAGCGTGCCGCCGGCGGCCAGGGTGCCGGTGGCGAGGCGCCCCGAGTAGCCGTGCCGCTTCATTTCGGGCAGCGCCACCGAGGTGATCGTCGCGGCGGTCGCCACCGAGGAACCGCAGATGGCGCCGAAGGCCGCGCAGGCCATCACGGCCGCCATGGCGAGGCCGCCGCGAAAGCGCGACATGACCGCCGCCGCGAATTCGAACAGCGCCTTGGAGATGCCGCCCTGCGTGGCGAAGTGCCCCATGAGGATGAACAGCGGAATCACCGACAGGTCGTAGCTGGCGAAGCGCGCGAAGGTCTGCGCGTTGAGGAAGTTCTCCAGCGGCCCGAGCCCGGCCTGCATCGCGTAGCCGATGCAGCCGGCGACGAACATGGAAATGGCGATGGGGGCGCGCAGCGCCATCAGCACCAGCATGATCGCGAAGATCGCTCCGGTGAGTGCGAGCGGGCTCATTCGTTCACCTCCTCGGTGAAGCCGAACAGGGCCTGCCAGACGGCGATCACCGCGGTCAGGATCATCGGCGGCACCATCGCCGCATACACGATCCACTCTGGGAAGCCGAGCATCATCGTCGTGGAATGCGAATTCCAGGAGCTCAGGCCGCCGACCACCGCGCGCCACGCGAGCAGGGCCATCGACAGGCCCAGCAGCAGGGCGCCCAGGCGATCGAGCGTCGCATTGGTGCGCTCGCTGGCGCGTGCGGTGAAGAAGTCCACGATGATGTTGCCGCGGCGGGCCTGGCACCAGGGAAGGAACAGCGCGATCGCCGCGCCCGCCGCCACGCCGGTGAGTTCGAAGTCGCCGACCAGCGTGGTGCCCGTCGTGTTGCGCCCGATCAGGCTGGCGCAGGTCATGAGCGTGATGCCGGTCAGGATGAAGCCGGCGAGGATGGCGCAGAACTTCGCCAGTTGTTCCAGGACGCGCAAGCGTGACTCCTCTTTGTCGTTCGATTCTTGGAGGCGCACCCGCGGTCAGCCGGCGGCCCGTGCAGCCGCGCGATTATGGGCCAGCGGCCGGGCTGCGCCGGCCGCTTCCGTCAGCCGGGTCTCAGACGACGCGCACGCGAAGCTCGGGCAGTCCGGCGACTCCGCCCGCCAGCGTGTCGCCCTTGACCACCGCGGCCACGCCTTCGGGCGTGCCGGTGTAGATCAGGTCGCCGGGCGCCAGCTCCCACGCGGCCGTGAGGTGCTCGATGATCTCGCCGATGTTCCAGATCAGCTTGGACACGTTGCTGCGCTGGCGGTCCTTGCCGTTCACCTGCACCCAGATCTCGGCGTTCTCGACGTCACCGGCCTGGGCGGCCGGCACGATCGGGCCGATCGGCGCGGACTGTTCGAAGCTCTTGCCGATTTCCCAGGGGCGGCCCAGCTTCTTCTGCTCGCCCTGCAGGTCGCGGCGCGTCATGTCCAGGCCGACCGCGTAGCCGTAGATGTGCTTCTTGGCATCGGCTGCCTTGATGTTCTTGCCGCCGACGCCGATGGCCGCCACCAGCTCGATCTCGTGGTGCAGGTCCTTGGTCAGGCTGGGGTAGGCGATCTCGCCCGTCTGGCCCTCGTTGACCACCACCGCGGCATCGGCGGGCTTGAAGAAGAAGAAGGGCGGCTCGCGACCGGTGAAGCCCATTTCCTTGGCGTGTTCCACGTAGTTGCGGCCGACGCAGTAGATGCGGCGCACCGGGAACCGCTCGGAGCGGCCGACGACCGGCACGCTCACGACGGGCACGGCGGGAATGACATAACTCATGACAACCTTTCTTCGGTGTGGATGCCCAGCGCCTGGTGCACCGGGCGGTCGGAAAAACTGAACAGGACACAGCCCTGCGCCGACGACAGGCGCGCAGTGTGCCATGACGGAACCACGAAGTGATCGCGTGGGCCGAAGCTGTAGCGCCACTGCTGGTCGCCACTGGAAAGGGTGACCTCGCCGGTGCCTTCCACCACGCTGTAGACGGCGCCGTCGGTCTGGCGCCAGCCCTTGCCCTCGAAGCCGGCCGGCAGCTTCTGCATGAACGTGCCGATGGTGGGCATGGTCCAGCCGCCGGTGAGCGGATTCACGTAGCGCAGCTTCACGCCATCCCACGAGTCGACGGGCGCGTTGCGCTCCAACTGTTCCAGTGCCTCGCGGCTGCGCTCGTAGGGGTAGCTGAAGATCGGCGACGTCGGGCCGAAGGGCGGGTCGCCGCGCACCGGCGCCATGTTGTGCCCGTAGCGGGCGAAGCTGGTGCCCTCCGTGCGCGTGACCTGCTGCGACTTGCTGGTGTCGTTCTGTGCGAAGCCGGCGTCGAAGAAGCGGACCATCGGGATGTCCAGGCCGTCCAGCCAGACCACGGGCTGGTCGGCCTCGTGGCCGTGGTCATGCCAGGTCCAGCTCGGCGTGATGATGAAGTCGCCCGGACGCATCGTGGTGCGCTCGCCGTCGACCGCTGTGTACGCACCTGAGCCTTCGACGATGAAGCGCAGCGCGCTCTGCGTGTGGCGATGGCTGGGCGCCACCTCGCCGGGAAGGATCAGTTGCAGCCCGGCATAGAGCGACTGCGTGACCGCCGACTGGCCGCGCAGCTGGGGGTTCTCCAGGATCAGCACGCGGCGCACGGCCTCTTCCGCCGTGATCGCCTCGCCGGCACGCATGAGGAAGGGGCGCACTTCGTCGTACTTCCAGCAGGCCGGCACGCAGGGCGTGCGCGGTTGCGGCGGCACCAATGCATGCAGGACCTCCCACAGGGGCGTGAGGTTGTGCGGGTCCATGTCGCGGTACAGCTGCTGGCGCATCTGCGCGGTGGGGTGGGGGGCGTTCATGCGGTTTCCTTCACCAGGTGCGGCCCAGGTAGGCGCCATTCTGTTCGAGCCGGGCTTGCAGGGCAGGGATGTCCACGTCGGCCGCCGTGCGGCCGTCCTTCAGCGCGAGGTCGGCCGCGCTGCCCACGGCCTGGCCCATGACGAAGCAGGCGCCGGTCACGCGGGCGGCGGACTGCGCCTCATGGGACATGGAGGCGCAGCGGCCAGCGATCCACACGTTGTCCACGCCTTGCGGCACGGTCATGCGGTAGGGCAGGTGGTTGAATCCGCGCGACTCCGGGATCTTGGGCCAGCGGAATTCCACGTCACCCTTGAGGTGCAGTTCCAGCGGCCAGCCATTCACGCCGATGGTATCGTCGAAACTTTCGCACTCCAGCACGTCGCGCTCGGTGAGCTGGTACAGGCCGCGCACGCGCCGCGTTTCGCGGATGCCGACCTGCGGTGCGATGTCGACGATGTAGCTGCCCTCGAAGCCGGGCACTTCGCGCAGGAACCCGGCCACCTCGGCGATCTGCCGGCGGCCCAGCACCTCGGCGTCGCTCAGCTCGCGTGCGTCGGTGCCGTTCATGGCGTTGCCGTCGCGGTTGGCCAGCTGCGTGAGGTTGACCCGCCATTCGATGCCGCTCTTTTGCGGCCGCACGATCGGCGTCTTGCGGGGGAATCGGTAGCGGCCTTCGGCTTCCGCCTGCAGCATGAGCTTCGGGATGACCTCCCAGGCCTTGCCCGCGCGTTCCGGATCGATGCCGTTCAGGCGGAACATCGTCGACGGATAGAGCATGTTGCCGGCACCGTCCCCGAGCTCGCTGGGGACGCCGGCCCAGGCGGCCAGGTCGCCGTCGCCGGAAGCGTCGACGAACGCCCGGCCAACGACCGCGTAGCGCCCCGACTTGGTCTCCACCAGCAGCGCCTGCACCCGTCGTTCGTCGGCCATCACGACGCCGGCGGCGAGCGCATGGAACAGCACCTCGACGCCGGAGGACAGCAGCAGGTCGTCCGCGGCGATCTTGTAGGCGGCGGTGTCGTAGGCCTGGGCCACCGTCTTGCCGAACAGGGCATGCGGCGCATTCAGGCCGCCGAGGCGGTCGATCCGCTGCAGCAATTCGTCGGCCACGCCGTGCACCACCTGGCGGATGTCGCCATGCACGTTCGCGTGCAATCCGCAGAAGTTGGTGACGCCGGCCGCCGTCCCCATGCCGCCCAGGAAGCCGTAGCGTTCGATCAGCAGCGTGCGGCGGCCGGCGCGGGCAGCCGCCACCGCCGCGGCCATGCCGGCGGGCCCGCCGCCGAGGACCACGACGTCGTATTCGCCCCAGACCGGTGTCTGGCGGCTGGGTTCCGTGAGGGTGTGCGGCATCAGTCGAACAGGTTCTTCAAATCCAGGCCTTTGTACATCCAGGACAGGCCCGCGAAGCCCGCCGCCTCCTCGCCGCTCTGGAACATGCGGTTGCGCAGTTCGCGCGTGACCCCCGAGGCGTGGTAGATGTCCCCGTAGAAACGCGCGGTGAGCTGCACGCGGCCGGTGCGCAGGTAGCGCGCCTTCTGGTACTTCTGGAACGCGCTGGCGACGTCGTTGCCCGTGTGCCTGAGCGCTTCGCCCAGCACCACGGCGTCCTCGATGGCCTGGCCGGCGCCCTGCGCCAGGTACTGCAGCATCGGGTGCGCGGCGTCGCCCAGCAGCGTCACGCGGCCGTCGCTCCAGTTCTTCACCGGCTCGCGGTCGCACAGCACCCACATCTTCCAGGTCTCGATCTTGTCCAGCAGCTCGCGCACCTGGGGAACGGCCTGCGCGAAGCGCTCCGTCAGTTCGGCGCTGTCGCCGAAGGTGTTCCAGCCCTCGTCGTACTTGTTGCTGTGGAACACGGCCACCAGGTTGAACAGCTCGCCGCGCCGCAGGGGGTAGTGCACCAGGTGCGTCTTCTCGCCGCCCCACAGCAGCACGTCGTCGCTCCAGAGGTGCGCCGGCACCTCGTCGCGCCGGAGCACCGCGCGGTACGCGATGTGGCCGGACACGCGCGGCTTGCCGTCGCCCACCACGGCCTGCCGCACCCGGCTCCACAGGCCGTCGGCACCGATCAGCGCGTCGGCTCGCACCGTTTCGCCGTCCCCGAGCTGCACCGTCACGCCCTGGCCGTCCTGTGCATACCCTTCGACCTTGGTCGAGGTGCGCAGCTTCACCGTCGGCTGTGCCTTGCAGGCCTCCAGGAACACGTTGTGGATGTCGACGCGGTAGATCACGCCGTACGGATACCCGTACGCCGCGTTCGCCATGTCGCCGAGCGGCACGCGGATCACCTGTTCGCCGGTGCGCACGTCGTTCATGGCCAGGCCCGTGGGGAAGAAGGCGACCTTGTCGATCGCTTCCGTCAGGCCCAGCAGGTCGAACATGCGGAAGATGTTGGGCCCCAGCTGGATGCCGGCGCCGATCTCGCCGAAGGCCGAAGACTGTTCCAGCACCGTGACCTCGTGGCCTTGGCGCCCCAACACGCAGGCCGCAGCGAGGCCGCCGATGCCGCCGCCCGCCACCACGATCGAAAGGGGCTTGCCCATGCTTGTCTCCTCATGGCTCCGTGAACCGGAGCGCGTCGATCATAAGCATACATATCAATTCGGCCTGGCGCAAGCCACGGGCGCGCCGCTACACTGCCGCGCATGGCGAAGAGCTTCGATTTCCAGCATGCACCGGGGCACCTGATCCGGCGCGCGCACCAGGTGGCGGTGGCGATCTTCATGGAGGAGACCGCGGGCTTCGACGTCACGCCGGTGCAATTCGCCATCCTGAACGCGCTGCTGGAGGATCCGGGCGAGGACCAGGTGACGCTGGCGGGCAAGGTCGCCTTCGATGCCGCCACTTTCGGCTCCGTGATCACGCGGCTGGAGGCCCGTGGCTGGGTGCGCCGCGAGCCGGACGGCGCCGACCGCCGCCGCAAGCTGCTGTGGGTCACGCTGCAGGGGGAGGAGATCGCCCGGAAGATGAAGCGCGCCGTGGGCAAGGTGCAGCAGCGCATCCTGGAGCCGCTGGACAGCCGCGAGCGTGCGCAACTCGTCACGCTGCTCGACCGGCTGGTGGCCGGACACGGCATCGCCGGCTCCGAAGCCGAGTAAGCAAAAGCAAATTCGGCCAAAGGCGCCCGACTGTTGATCCCGTCCTGCATCCATGCGCCCCAGTTTGTCCTTCAATGCACGGTGCCCAGCACATCAATGAAAGGATTCCCATGAAGAACCCCACCATCCGCAGCGGCCTGCTGGCAGTTGGCGCGTCGGCCCTGGTCCTGGCCGGCTGTGCCGACATGAACACCGGCATGACCAGCACCCAGAAGAACACCGCCATCGGCGCGGGCGTCGGCGCCCTGGCCGGCGCGGCGATCGGCCAGAACGCGACGGGGGCGTTGATCGGCGCCGGCGTCGGCGCCGCGGGCGGCTACATCTGGTCCAAGAACATGGAGCAGAAGAAGCAGGCCATGGAGCAGGCCACCGTCGGCAGCGGCGTGGCCGTGCAGCAGACGCCCGACAACCAGCTGAAGCTGAACGTGCCCGGCGACCTGTCCTTCGACACGGGCCGCGCGGACATCAAGCCGAACATGCGTCCGATCCTGGACCAGTTTGCCAACGGCCTGGCCGGCCAGCCGAACACCGAGGTGCGGATCATCGGCCACACCGACAGCACCGGCTCGGACGAACTGAACAACCGGCTGTCCACCGAGCGCGCACAGGCCACCAAGAACTACCTGGTGTCGCGCGGCGTGAATGCCAACCAGGTGGTCGTCGCCGGCCGTGGGGAGCATGAGCCGGTGGCGGACAACAGCACAGATGCCGGCCGCGCGCGCAACCGGCGCGTGGAGATCTTCCTGGGCGAGCGCAGCGTCGCGGCGCGCTGATGGCCTTCTTCTGAAAAGGGGCCTCGCGGCCCCTTTTCAGTTCCCGTCGCTCTTGGCGAGCAGGGTGAAGTGCTCCACCACCGGTGGCTGCGCGAAGAAGGGTCCCACGATCGCGCGCCACTCGGGGAACAAGGGGCCTTGGCGGAACGTGACGGTGTGAGATTCGAGCGTGTCCCAGAAGATCTGCAGGATGTAGCGCTCGGGCGATTCGATGCCCTTGTTCACCTTGAAGCCCCGGAAGCCTTCGGCGCGCGAGATGACGGTGCGCACGCCGCGCTCGATGGCGGCGTCGAATTCGGCCTGCTTGCCCGGCGGGATGCGGATGTCGGCGAGTTCGAGAATCATGGCGGTCCCTCAGTGCTGTGTGTCGGGCAAGTCTACCGTCAGCCCATCGAGGTCCGGCGCCAGTTCGATCTGGCAGCTCAGCCGGCTGTTCGCCTTGCGCGCGGCGGCGGTGAACTCCAGCATGCCGAGTTCGTCGCCGGAGGGCGGCGGCAATCGGCCCGCGAAGGGCTCGCGCACGTAGACGTGGCAGGTGGCGCAGGTGAGCAGGCCGCCGCAGTCGGCCTCGATGCCGCGCGCATTGGCGGCGACGGCGGCCTGCATCAGGCTTTCGCCCTCGCGGCCCTCCACGGTCGTTTCGCTCCCGTCGGGGGCGACCAGGTGAACACGGATCATCAGATGCGGCCGAAGTATTCGCGGCGCTGGAATTCGTCGGGGTCCTCGGCGGCTTCGAAGCGCTCGCGCTCGGACTGCTTGATGCGGCTGAAGTAGGCGATGAAGTCGCGCCCGAACGCCTCGCACAGGGCGGTGTCGCCCGCGAGCGCCGTGAGCGCCTCGCCCAGGCTGGTGGGCAGGCTCTCGCCGGCGCCGGCGTAGGGCGCGTCGGTGGCCGGTGGCGCCTTCAGCCCCCGGGCCATGCCGTCGAGTCCCGCGTGGACCTGCGAGGCGAAGTACAGGTAGGGATTGGCCGCTGGTTCGCCGATGCGGTTCTCGATGCGCGTGGCCGCATCGCCGCACGCGCCGATGACGCGCAGCATCGCGCCGCGGTTGTCGCGCCCCCACAGCACCGACTGCGGCGCCAGGGCGTTGGGACGGAAGCGCCCGAAGCCGTTGGTGGTGGGCGTGCAGAAAACGGTCATGCCGCGCGCGTGCTCCAGCAGGCCCGCGAGGTAGTGCTCGCCGATGTCCGACAGCGTGTGGGTCGCATGCGTCGCGTCGCTGCCGGGCGCCGGTGCGTCGCGCATGAACACGTTGCGGCCGGTGCGCGCATCCCACAGCGACTGGTGCAGGTGCCAGCCGCTGGACATGATGTTGGGAAAGGGCGGGCGGCACATGAAGGTGGCGTGGTAGCCGGCGCGGCGCAAGGCCATCTTCACGGCGTTGCGGAACAGGACCATGTTGTCCGCCGCGGTGAGTGCATCGGTGGCATCGAATACCGCCTCGACCTGGCTGGGGCCGAGCTCCACTTCCAGCGACAGCAGCGGCAGCCCGAGCGCCTGCGCCGTGTGCTGCACGATCCGAAGCGGCTCCTCGGCCAGGTCGTACCAGGCTTCGGCGAGCAGGTGGTACCCGGAGTGCACCAGGCTCACCGCAGGCGCCGGTCCCGGCCACGCGGCCTGCATCGGGTCGAGCGCAGGCTGGTGGTCCTGCAGCTTGTAGATGTGGAACTCGACTTCCAGGCCGCACTTCATCGTGAAGCCCGCGTCGGCCAGGCGGGCCAGCGCGCGTTGCAGCACGCGCCGCGTGTCCAGCTCCACCGCCTGCCCGTCCTGGAACCAGGGCTGCGCGCGCAGCCAGCCCGTGGCGGGCGTCCAGGGCAGCTGGCGAAAGCTGTCGGGATCGGCCAGCAGCAGCAGGTTGTTGGCAAAGCCGAAGCCCGGCAGGCTCGCGGTGCCGCCAGGCTCGAACACCTTGAACGCGGTGCGGTCGGAGCTGTCCTTGAGCATCAGCGTGCTCACCAGGCCCACGCCGTCGCGCAGCGCGCGCTCCACCGCTGAAGCCACCAGGGTCTTGCCGCGCAGCACGCCATGGAGGTCGCACCAGGCAAAGCGCACCAGCTCGAGGCCCTGGTCGCCGACGAGGTGGACCAGCCGCTGCAACGCCTGTTCGCGCGCCGCATCGTGCAGGCCGCAGCGTTGCGCGAAGGTGCTCACGAAGCCTGGGTCTCCTGGACCGAGGCCTGCGGCAGCCAGGGGGATCCGCCGCGCTTGGCCTGCACGCGCTCCTGCCACCACGTGCCCCAGGTGCCCGCGGGCGCGATGCCATCCACCGTATCCGGGCCCCGCATCTGCGTCGCCAGAGCCGGATCGGCCGCCCCGGGCGCCGTGCCGCCGGCCTGCACCGTCTCGATGGCCTTCAACAGGACGCGGCGGTTTGCCATGATCACCTTGTCGCTGGTGCCCAGGTGCTCGCGGGTGCGGTCCTGGATCGCGCCCATGCTCTCCACGGCCCACTGGTCGTGCACGTTGATGTCCTCCTCCCCCATGCCCAGGAAGGTCTGCGTGCGTTGCTCCTCGGCGTTGAAGCCCCAGTTGTTGTGGCGGCCGGACTTGGGGAGGTAGTCGGGCAGGGAGATGAACTGCAGGCGCTGGTTGCGCATCGCCTCCTGGTCCACCGGCCCGGCGAAGCTGGTGAAGATGGCGTACCAGTAGGTGTGCTCGTCGTCGACCGGCAAGTGCATCTGCGTGATGGTGAGAGTCTCCGACAGCGGGATCACGAAGGTGTGCGGGAAGATCGCCTGCGTGATCCGCACGTGGGTCAGCTGGTCCGTCATCGGCCGCAACGCGGTGAGCTGCAGGCCCCACGGCTTGCTCTCGAAGGAGATGTCCGGCTGGTGGAACTCGCGCATGATGCGCGTCATCGGCCACTTCTCGCCGCCGAAATCACCGGCGCTCGCGCTGCGGAACTGCTTGCCCGCCGCGTTCTCGCCGACGGATTCGAGCGATGCATCGTTCAGGAAGCGGTGCAGGAAGGATGGGTGGGCCGGGTCGATGCCGACCTCGAAGGCCTGCAGCCAGTTGCAGTGCCACAGGCCCTTGAAGGCGAAGGTGTGCGTGGCCGGCGCGGTGAAGCAGTCGAAGCCGGGGAAGGGCGGTTGCCGGCCTTCCTCGCCGAACCATCCGAACAGCACGCCGCTTTTCTCGACCACCGGGTAGCTGCGCTGCCGCACGCGCTCGCACAGCTTGCTGCCTGCGGGCTCCGCCGGGGTTTCGAGGCAGCGGCCGGTGGCGTCGAACTTCCAGCCGTGGAACGGACAGCGCAGGCCGTCCCCCTCGTGCCGGCCGAAGGAGAGGTCGGCACCGCGGTGGGGGCAGTCGCGGTCCAGCAGGCCCCAGCGGCCGGCCGCATCGCGGAACAGCACCAGGTCCTGCCCGAGGACGCGCACGGCTTTCACCGGCCGTTGCGCCATGCGCGGATCCAGGCGCGGATCGAACTCATCGACCAGCGCCACCGGCTGCCAGTAGCTGCGCAACACCGCGCCGCAAGCCGTGCCGGGACCGATGCGCGTGACCAGTTCGTTCTGTTCCGACTTCATGCCAGCCCTCCGCTCAAGAGCGTGCCACCACCGCGCACGCCAGGCGCGGGCCGGAGTTGCCGGTCGGCTGCGTCGTGAAGTCGTCCGGATCGCGGTGCACGATCAGGCCGCGGCCGACCACGTCGTTGGGACCGCTGCCCACCCGGATGGCCGTCGTGTCGAAGCTGAAGCGCGCGACGCCGCTCCCGTCCGCGCGCAGGCTCTGCAGGTCTCCCGCATGGTGCGCCGCGCCGTCGTGCCGGCCGTGCGGTGCGCCCGAAGGATTGAAATGCCCGCCGGCGCTCATGCCGTCGCCGCTGCTGCAATCCCCCTTCTCGTGCACGTGGAAGCCGTGCTCGGCGCCCGGCTTCAGGCCGCGGATCTCGCCGCTCACCTGCACCTTGTCGCCGGACTGCACGAAGCGCACCGTGCCCGCCGCGCTGTTGCCGGTGGTGGGCGCCAGGGTCGCGGTCGCGCTGGGGCCGGTGCCCATGCCGAGATTCGCGCAGGCGGCGAGCGTGAGCGCGGAGGAGGCGGTCAGGAGGGCGGCGAGGGTCTTGTTCATGGCGGTTTCCTGGGTGGACGAAAGGTGGATCAAACCAGCGCCTGCCGCAGCTGCGCGGCACAAAGCTGGACGGCGACGTTGGCTTCGTCGAGAACGCGGCCCATGAGGATGAAGCCGTGGATCTGGCGCTCGAAATTCACCAGCGCGGCACGGTTGCCCGCTTCGGACAGCTTCTGCGCGTACTGCAGGCCCTCGTCGCGCAGCGGGTCGTAGCCGGCGGTGAGGACGAAGGCCGGGGGCAGCTTCGCGTGGTTCGCGTGCAGCAGCGGCGAGGCACGCCAGTCGAGGTCCTGGCGCGGGTCGGGGAGGTAGTGGTCATGGAAGTAGTCCATGGTCTCCTTGGTGAGGAGGTAGCCCTGGCCGTTGGCGGCGTGCGAAGGCGCGCCGCGACGCTGGTCGGTGGCCGGGTAGATCAGCAGCTGGTAGGCGATGGGCAGGTCCCCCGCATCGCGCGCGGCCAGGGCGACGACCGCCGCGAGATTGCCGCCGGCACTGTCGCCCCCCACGGCGAGCCGGGAGGCGTCGACCTTCAGCGCCTGTGCCTGCGCGCGCACCCAGCGGGTGGCCGCGATCGCGTCGTCCACGGCCGCCGGGAAACGGTGCTCGGGGCCCATGCGGTAATCCACCGAGACTACCGCGCAGCCGGACAGGTTGCAAAGCTGGCGGCACAGCACGTCGTGCGTGTCCAGGTCGCCGATCACCCAGCCGCCACCGTGGAAGTAGACCAGCACCGGCAGCACGTCCGCGGCGGAGGAGCCTGCCGGCCGGTAGCTGCGCACCGGGATCGGTCCGGCGGGTCCGGTGGCCTGCAGGTCCTGCACGGAGCCGACGCCGGGTGCATCGGGCTGCGTGAAGGTGCGCCGCTCCCGGTAGAAGGCGCGCGCCTGGTCCGGCGACAGGGTGTGCGTAGGCGGCACGCCCTTTTCTTCGATCAGGCGCAGGAGCGCCCGGGCCTGGGGATGCAGCATGCGGAGTCTCCTGGTGCTTTCGCCGCAGTGTAGAGGACGGCGGTTTATGCTTGGCGCATGAAGCTGCACAACTACTTCCGCTCCTCCGCGTCGTTCCGCGTGCGCATCGCGCTCGAGCTCAAAGGCCTGGCCTACGACTATCTTCCGGTGCACCTGGTCAAGGGCGAGCACAAGACCGAGAAGTACGCGGCGATTTCCGCCTCGGGCCTGGTGCCGACGCTGGAGACCGACGACGGGGAACTCCTCAGCCAGTCGATGGCCATCATCGAGTACCTGGACGAGACCCATCCGAACCCGCCGCTGCTGCCCCAGGATGCGCTGGGGCGCGCCCGCGTGCGCGCACTGGCGCAACTGATCGCCTGCGAGATCCACCCGCTGAACAACCTGCGCGTGCTGAAGTATCTGGTGCGCGACCTGAAGGTGGAGGAAGAGGCCAAGAACACCTGGTACCGGCACTGGGTGCGCAGCGGCCTGGAACTGTTCGAGAAGGAACTGCAGCGGCTGCCGGCCGGCACCTACTGCTTCGGCGACACGCCCACGCTGGCCGACTGCTGCCTGGTGCCGCAGATCTTCAACGGCCAGCGCTTCAACGTGGACTTCGGCGGGCTGCCGCGAACGATGGCGGCGTTCGAAGCGTGCATGAAGCATCCCGCTTTCCAGAAGGCCCAGCCTTCCAGCTGCCCGGACAACGAGGGCTGACCCGTGCTGCCGCAGTGGCCCGTGCCCGCCGGCGTGCAGGCCTTCTGCAGCGAGCGCGACGGCGGCGTGTCCAAAGCGCCGTACGACTGCCTGAATCTGGGCGACCACGTCGGCGATGACCCGGCGGCGGTGGCCGAGAACCGGCGGCGCTTCGCCGGCCGTTTGGGCGCCCGGCCCGTGTTCCTGAAGCAGGTGCACGGCCGCGGCGTCGTTCGCCTGCAGGCCGCGACACCCGACGGCACCGAGGCAGATGCGTGCTGGACGACCGAGCGCGGCGTCGCCTGCACGATGATGGTGGCGGACTGCTTGCCGGTGCTGCTGGCCCCCCGCGCGGGCGGCATCGTCGGCGCCGCCCACTGCGGTTGGCGCGGGCTGGCCGATGGCGTGCTCGAAGCACTCTGGCAGGACATGGCGCCGCTGGCCGGCGCGCCCGGCGAGATGCTGGCCTGGCTGGGCCCCTGCATCGGACCGGAGGCCTTCGAGGTGGGCCCGGAGGTCCGCGCGGCCTTCGTGGACCGGGACCCAGGTGCAGCCGACGCGTTTCGCGCCCATGGGGCGGGCAAGTTTCTCGCGGACCTGCCGGCCCTCGCGCGCCGGCGGCTCGCCGCGATGGGACTGCGTGCGGTGCACGGCAATGACGGCAGCCGTGCCTGGTGCACGGTCGCCCAGTCTTCAAGGTTCTTTTCGCACCGGCGGGACCGCGTCAGCGGGCGGCTGGCGGCGAGCGTCTGGCTCGCCTGAGGCGGCGGCCGCCTCTGCCTCGCGGCGCTCGCGCGCGGCACGGCGCGCCGGCCGTCCCATGAGATACATCAGTAGAGCCACTGGCCCCACGCCATAGAGTACAAAGGTGAATGCGGCGCCCAGGAGTGTCCCGCTCGGATGGTTCGCCTCGGCGACGGCCATCATCAGCGCGACATAGGTCCAGGCGATGACGACGAGGTACACAGGCGCTCCAAAGATTCATGTTGCACCGCAACATTTTTGATGGGATACTTCGGGAAAACCCCGAATAAGACAGGAGACAATCAGATGAATTCTGACGTGGACTGGGCTGCCCATGCGAAGCGGTTCCAGCAGGACCTCGGCACGCAATGGACGCAGGCCCTGCAATCCGTCCAGCACGGCGCCCCCAGCTTGCCCTCGATCCGTTTCGCAGCCGAGAAGCTGCAGGAACTCCAGAACGCCTACGTGCAGGAGGCCAGCCAGCTCTGGAACCAGGGCTTGACGGACCGCCCCGCTCCCGCCGACAAGCGCTTCGCCGGCGACGCCTGGTCGCGCAATCCGGTGGCCGCTTTCTCCGCCTCCGTCTACCTGCTCAATGCACGCACGCTGCTCGGTCTGGCAGAGGCAGCGGACACGGACGTGAAGACCAAGGCGCGCCTGCGCTTCGCGGTCGAGCAGTGGATGGCTGCTTCCGCGCCGAGCAACTTCATGGCACTGAACGCAGAGGCCCAGCAGAAGGCGCTGGAGTCCAAGGGCGAGAGCATCGCGCGCGGCATGCAGAACCTGCTGGCGGACCTGCAGCAGGGCCACGTCTCGATGACCGACGAAAGCGCCTTCGAGGTCGGCAAGAACGTTGCGACGACGGAAGGCGCCGTGGTGTTCGAAAACGATCTGTTCCAGCTGATCGAATACAAGCCGCTCACCAAGCAGGTGTACGAGCGCCCGTACCTCGTCATTCCGCCCTGCATCAACAAGTTCTACATCCTCGACCTGCAGCCGGAGAACTCGCTGATCCGCTACCTGGCGGAGCAGGGCCACCGCACTTTCGTGGTCAGCTGGCGCAACCCCGATGCTTCGATGGAGCACATGACCTGGGACGACTACATCGCCGACGGCGCCCTGAAGGCGATCTCGGTGACGCAGGACATCTCCGGCGCCAAGCAGATCAACGCGCTGGGCTTCTGCGTCGGCGGCACCATCCTCGGCACCTCGCTGGCCGTGCTCGCCGCACGCAAGGAAAAGCCGGTGGCCAGCGCAACCTTCCTCACCACCTTCCTCGACTTCAGCGACACGGGCATCCTCGACATCTTCATCGACGAGCAAGGCGTCAAGCTGCGCGAGATGCAGATGGGCCAGAAGGGGCTGCTGAAGGGCCAGGAGCTCGCCTCCACCTTCAGCTTCCTGCGCCCGAACGACCTGGTGTGGAACTACGTGGTGGGCAACTACCTCAAGGGCGAAACGCCGCCGCCGTTCGACCTGCTGTACTGGAACAGCGACTCCACCAACCTGCCGGGCCCCATGTATGCCTGGTACCTGCGCAACACCTACCTCGAAAACAACCTGGTCAAGCCGGGCAAGGTGACGGTGTGCGGGGAAAAGCTCGACTTCTCCAAGGTGGACCTGCCGGTCTACATCTACGGCTCGCGCGAGGACCATATCGTTCCCATCGCCGGCGCCTACGGTTCGGTCAAGCACCTGCCCGGCAAGAAGCGCTTCGTGATGGGCGCTTCCGGCCACATTGCCGGCGTGATCAACCCGCCTTCGAAGAACAAGCGGTCCTACTGGACCAACGACAAGCTCCCGGCCGGCTTCGACGCCTGGCTCGCGGGGGCCAAGGAACACCCCGGCAGCTGGTGGCCCGACTGGGCGAACTGGCTCAAGGGGCATGCCGGCAAGCAGGTCGCCGCCCCCAAGTCGTACGGCAAGGGAGCCAAGTACAAGGCGATCGAGCCGGCGCCCGGCAGCTACGTGAAGGCGAAAGCCTGAGCGTCGAGCTTCCCTCCCGGCCCGGGTCCAAGGGGCGGGAGGAACCAAGAAACACCCCAATCCCAGCCCCCCAGTCCCAGCCCCAGGAGACCTCCATGGAAGACATCGTCATCGTTTCCGCCGTCCGCACCGCCGTCGGCAAGTTCGGCGGCTCGCTCGCCAAGATCCCGGCCACCGAGCTGGGCGCGATCGTGATCAAGGAGGCGCTTGCGCGCGCCAAGATCGACCCCTCGCAGGTCGGCGAAGTCATCATGGGCCAGGTGCTCGCCGCGGGCGCCGGCCAGAACCCGGCGCGCCAGGCGCTGCTGAAGGCCGGGCTGCCCAAGGAAGTGCCGGGCCTGACCATCAACGCCGTCTGCGGCTCCGGCCTCAAGGCCGTGATGCTGGCCGCGCAAGCCGTCGCCTGGGGCGATGCCGAGATCGTGGTGGCCGGCGGCCAGGAGAACATGAGCGCGGCCCCGCACGTGCTGCCCAACTCGCGCGACGGCCAGCGCATGGGCGACTGGAAGCTGCAGGACACCATGATCGTCGACGGCCTGTGGGACGTCTACAACCAGTACCACATGGGCGTCACCGCCGAAAACGTCGCCAAGGAACACAACATCGACCGTGCCGCGCAGGATGCGCTGGCGCTGGGCAGCCAGCAGAAGGCCGCCGCGGCGCAGGAAGCCGGCAAGTTCAAGGACGAGATCGTCGCGGTCAACATCCCGCAGAAGAAGGGCGACCCGATCAAGTTCGACAGCGACGAGTTCATCAACAAGAAGACCAATGCCGAGGCGCTCGCCGGCCTGCGGCCTGCGTTCGACAAGGCCGGCTCGGTGACGGCCGGCAATGCCTCGGGCCTGAACGACGGCGCCGCCGCAGTGGTGGTGATGAGCGCAAAGAAGGCCAAGGAACTGGGCCTGAAGCCGCTGGCCACCATCAAGGCCTTCGGCACCAGCGGCCTGGATCCCAAGACCATGGGCATGGGCCCGGTCCCCGCCACCAAGAAGGCGCTGCAGCGCGCCGGCTGGAAGGCCTCCGACGTGAACCTGTTCGAACTGAACGAAGCCTTCGCGGCCCAGGCCTGCGCGGTGAACAAGGCGCTGGACATCGATCCGGCCAAGGTCAACGTCAACGGCGGCGCCATCGCCATCGGGCACCCCATCGGTGCGTCCGGCGCGCGCATCCTGGTGACGCTGTTGCACGAGATGCAGCGACGCGATGCCAAGAAGGGCATCGCCGCGCTGTGCATCGGCGGTGGCATGGGGGTTTCCCTTGCCGTCGAGCGCGCCTGAGCGCGCAGAATGATTTTCCCCAACGAGACGACGAGGTGAACAAAATGGCCCAGAAAGTGGCATACGTGACCGGAGGCATGGGCGGCATCGGCACCGCCATCTGCCAGCGACTGCACAAGGAAGGCTTCAAGGTGATCGCGGGGTGCGGCCCCACGCGCGATTTCGAAAAATGGCTGGGCGAGCAGAAGGCGCTGGGCTACACCTTCCACGCTTCCGTCGGCAATGTGGGTGACTGGGACTCCACGGTCGAGGCCTTCACCAAGGCCAAGTCCGAGCACGGCTCCATCGACGTGCTGGTGAACAACGCCGGCATCACGCGCGACCGCATGTTTCTGAAGATGACCCGCGAAGACTGGGACGCGGTGATCGAGACCAACCTGAACTCCATGTTCAACGTGACCAAGCAGGTCGTGGGCGACATGGTCGAAAAGGGCTGGGGCCGCATCGTCAACATCTCGTCGGTGAACGGCGAGAAGGGCCAGGCCGGCCAGACCAACTACTCCGCGGCCAAGGCCGGCATGCACGGCTTCTCCATGGCGCTGGCGCAGGAGCTCGCGAACAAGGGCGTGACGGTCAACACGGTGAGCCCCGGCTACATCGGCACCGACATGGTCAAGGCGATCCGCCAGGACGTGCTGGACAAGATCGTCGCCACGATCCCGGTCAAGCGCCTGGGCGAGCCGAGCGAGATCGCTTCCATCATCGCCTGGCTGGCGGGTGACGAAAGCGGCTACACCACCGGCGCCGATTTCTCGGTGAACGGCGGCCTGCACATGGGGTGAACGGCCGACGGCGCAGCCCCTTCATGGCCGCGCCCACGCCACGGCTCCCACGCCAAGTCAGCACGAAGGCCCGCGCAAGCGGGCCTTTGTCATTGGCTGACCAGATCCTCGATCACCAGGAAGCGATAGCGCTGCCCGTAGCTGATGGGCGTGTCGCGCAGCACCTCCAGCACGTGGTCGGACGTCAGGGCGGCCTTCGCGTGGACGATCATCGCGTGGTGCCCCTCGTGCGCGAGGTGGCGGAAACGGCGGGCGGTCTCCATCTCGGTACCCACGGAGGGCAGGAGCACGTTCTCGTAGTCGTCGATCGCGTCGCCGATCTGGCGTTCGAAATCGGCGGGCGCGGCGAGGCACAGGTCGTCTTCCGCCACGCCGTCCCGGAGCAACAGCTCGCAGGCATGGTGCGCGTGCTGCTGCGTCGGGAACATCAGCACCATGTGGCCGGTGGGGTAGAAAACGCCTCGCATGTTGGTCATGCCGGAGGTCACGTCGAAGGGCTTCATCTGCGACTCCTGGTCGTTCCGCTTGCGCCAGCATAGGCACGGGACGGCACCGCGGAAAGGCCAAGACCCTTGCCGCGGCGCGGGGAGGCGCGATCGGGCCGGACTCAGTCCACGAGGTCTTCGATCACCAGGGTGCGGTACCGCTGCCCATAGGAGATCGGGACGCCCTGGAGGGCGGCCATGACGCGATCGGAATCTTTCTGGTGCGGTGCGTGGACCATCAACCCATGGTGGCCCTGGGCCGCCAGGTCGGTGATCTTGCGCACGGTGTCACCCTCGGTACCGGCGGACGGCAGGAGATCGTCGTCGCCTTCGGTGCCTGCGAGTTCGCGCCGGACGTCCTCCGGTGTCATCCGCATCAGCGCGTCGCCGGAGATGCCTGCCTGCTCCAGCATGCGGACGGCATCGCCGGCCTGCTGCTCGCCGGGCAGCATCAGCACCATCCAGCCCGTGGGGTAGAAGACGCCGCGCAGGGTCTTCATTTCGGATTCAAGTCGAAACGGCCGCATGCCTCATCCTTTCTCGTGGGGATTTGGCTGATTGCAGCGCACGCGGCGGGGCCGCCCTGTAGTCGGCCGCGGGCGGCCGGGGTAGGAGCGCGTCGCGGCTGGGTCGCCGCACGAGCTCAGCCGCCGGTCTCGCCGGAATGGGATCAGGTGCGGCTCTGGCGACCGTGTGCGCGGACGGCCCCGCGGCTAATGGGCGCGGAAGGCGTCCGCGTGCCCACTCAGGTGGTTCTCGCTGGCGTAGGCGTACAGCGCCAGCCGGCCGGACACGCCGAGCTTCGAGTAGATCGACGTGAGATGGTTGCGCAGGGTGTGTTCGCTGATGCACAGGCGGTCGGCGATGACTTTCACCGGCGACGCGGCGTCCGACATGACGGCGGCGAACGTCTGCCGCTCGCGCAAGGTCAGGGCGTCCAGGCGGCGAGTCTCCGCACTGCGCGCAGCGTTCGCGCCGTGCCCGGAGTCCATGCGGAGCTCCATGCGGCCGCGATCGTGCGCCACTGCGACGGCGCCGGCGCCCGGCGTGATGTACACATCGCCGTTGCCGACCAGCTCGATCGCCTTCAACAGGGTGGCGGGGCCCTCCCGCTTTTGCAGGACGCCGCGCGCGCCGGCGGCCAGCAAATCGCGCAGCAAGCCGGCGTCCGGATCGCACGTCAGCGCGAGGACCTTGAAGCGCTGCTGCATGTAGAGCTGCGAGATGTCCTGCGCCGTGTATCCGTCGTCGAAGTCCAGCACGATCAGGTCAGGGGACTGCCGTTCCAGCAGGGGCATGGCCTCCGACAGGGTGGAGGAGCAGCCGACCAGGATGAACTGCGCGCCTGCCGTCTGGATGAGCCGCTGCAAGCCCCAGCAAACCAGGGGAGGAGCGACCAGGTGCACCTGCACCGGGGCGTCGTTCAGGTCGTTCATGCTTGCCTCCGCGGGGCAAGCTGGGGGGAAGGGCTGCTAGCCCTGGATTGGGCACCCTCGCGACAATCCGTCTTCGCGCTGTTGCACATGGAGACCTCGCACGATCAAAAAATCGTTTCCATCACGCGCTGTCTCCCGGCCTGGCCTCTTTCTGTGAATGGCTTACCAGCCGCGTGTCGTTTGTTGCTCTTTTGGTTTCTTCGTCACCGCAACGCTGGCTCCCGTCCACACGTTGTAAAAGCAGTTTGACACTGTTCCCTACAATGGGAAGCCCCCTTAGTTCCTTCGGATAGGCACGCGTTGAACGATTTGGCAAAAATGCGGACCAAGCGCGTCGGAGTGAAATCCCATCGGGCCGTGCCTTCGCAGCCTTGACCGGGAGGGCGCGAAGGTTTCCCACCCTGGCGTCAATTGACCTGCGAGGTCTCCATCCGTCGCCCGTGTGAATCAAGACGTAGCATGAACAGGGGATCCTCATCGGGCGCGGCAACGCACTCGCCTGGTTGAAATGTCCCGGGACACCGGGAGGAACCTCCTGGCAAAAGGGGGCCGAATGCCCGAACTTGAAGTTCGGCGTGGCGAATGACTGAAACAGAACCGATGACCCCCACGAACGGCTGGCGCATGAGCGTCGCTCCGATGATGGACTGGACGGACCGGCACTGCCGCTATTTCCACCGGCTCCTGACCCGTCGTGCCCGCCTCTATACGGAGATGGTCACCAGCGGGGCGCTCCTGCACGGGGACGTGCGGCGCCACCTGGATTTCGATCCGGCCGAACACCCGGTTGCCCTCCAGCTGGGCGGCAGCGAGCCGGCCGACCTGGCCCGCTGCGCTCGCCTGGGGGAGCAATGGGGCTACGACGAAATCAACCTCAATTGCGGCTGTCCCAGCGAGCGGGTGCAGCGGGGCGCTTTCGGCGCCTGCCTGATGGCGGAACCGGCGCTGGTGGCGGATTGCGTGAAGGCCATGGTGGACGCCGTGGCCGTCCCGGTCACCGTGAAGCACCGGATCGGCATCGACAAGGTGGAGAGCTACGCGTTCCTCAGCGATTTCGTCGGGACGGTGGCGGACGCCGGCTGCCGCGTCTTCATCGTGCACGCGCGCAATGCCTGGCTCAAGGGCCTGTCGCCCAAGGAGAACCGCGAGGTGCCGCCGCTGCGGTACGACCTCGTGCACCAGCTGAAGAAGGACTTCCCGGGGCTCGTGATTGCCATCAACGGCGGAATCCACACCGACGAAACCGTGACGCAGCAGCTGGAAGGCCTGGACGGTGCCATGATCGGCCGCGAGGCCTACCACCATCCCTGGTGGCTGGCCCGCTGGGACGCGCTGTACTACGGCGAGACCGATTCCCCGCCGCGGCGGGAAGAGGTCGAGGAGCGCATGGTCGCGTACATGGAGCACGAGCACGCGCGGCGCGGCACGCCGTGGCACTCGGTGGCGCGCCACATGATGGGCCTCTACAACGGGCTGCCGGGCGCCCGGCGCTGGCGGCAGGTGTGGAGTGACCATCGCCTGAAGGGCGAGCCGCCGCGCGAAGTGATGCGGCTGGCGCACGAAGAGGTCGCGTTGCGGGCCTGAAGCCCAGGGCGTGGCCGCAAGGGGCCGCCCCCGGATGACACCGTCCGCCAGATGCTTTAAACTTAAAATATCTAGGTCTGGAGCAATCATGAACATCGTCTGCATCGGCGGCGGCCCGGCCGGCCTGTACTTCGGGTTGCTCATGAAGAAGCAGGACCCCACGCACCGCGTTCGGGTGGTGGAGCGCAACCGGGCCTACGACACATTCGGCTGGGGCGTCGTGTTCTCGGACCAGACCTTGGGCAACCTGCAGTCGGCCGACCCGCAGAGCGCCGCCGAGATCCTGGGCGCCTTCAACCACTGGGACGACATCGAGGTCAACATCCGCGGCCACCGCATCGTGTCGGGCGGCCATGGCTTCTGCGGCATCGGCCGCAAGCGCCTGCTCAACATCCTGCAGCGCCGCTGCGAGGAACTGGGCGTGGAACTGCTGTTCGAGCGTGACGTGCAGGGCGACGAGGAGTACCCCGATGCCGACCTGGTGATCGCCAGCGACGGCCTCAACAGCCGCATCCGCACGAAGTATTCCGACACCTACCGGCCCGACATCGACCTGCGCAAGTGCCGCTTCGTCTGGCTCGGCACCCGCAAGAAGTTCGACGCGTTCACCTTCGCCTTCGAGGAAACGCCGCACGGCTGGTTCCAGGCCCATGCCTACCAGTTCGACGGCGAGACTTCGACGTTCATCGTGGAGACGCCGGAAGAAGTGTGGCGGGGCGCCGGCCTGGACAGGATGGAGAAGGAGGAGTCGATCGCCTTCTGCGAGAGGCTGTTCGCGAAGCACCTAGACGGCCATCCCCTGATGTCCAACGCGAGCCACCTGCGGGGCTCGGCGCAGTGGATCAAGTTTCCGCGCGTGGTCTGCGGCACCTGGGTGCACCACAACGGCCGCGCGCCGGTCGTGCTGATGGGCGACGCGGCGCACACCGCGCATTTCTCCGTCGGCTCGGGCACCAAGCTGGCGCTGGAGGATTCGATCGAGCTGGCCAGGTGCATCGGGCGCAGTCCGCGGGACCTGGCATCGGCCCTGCGCCAGTACGAGGCGGTGCGCAGCGTCGAAGTGCTCAAGATCCAGAACGCGGCGCGCAATTCGACCGAGTGGTTCGAGAACGTCGCGCGCTACGTCAACCTGCCGCCGCAGCAGTTCGCCTACTCCCTGCTCACGCGCAGCCAGCGCATCAGCCACGAGAACCTGCGCCTGCGCGACCGGCAGTACGTCGAGCGCTACGAAGACTGGATCGCCGAGCGGGCCGGCATCCACCGCGGCGCGCAGCAGCAGGCGGTGCCGCCCATGTTCACGCCCTTCACGCTGCGGGGCACGACCCTGAAGAACCGCATCGTCGTGTCGCCGATGGCGCAGTACTCCTGCGTGGACGGCCTGCCCGCCGATTACCACCTGGTGCACCTGGGCGCTCGCGCCATGGGCGGCGCCGGCATGGTGGTGGCGGAGATGACGTGTACCAGCCCGGATGCCCGCATCACGCCCGGCTGCCCGGGCCTCTGGAATGCGCAGCAGCGTGATGGCTGGAAGCGCATCGTCGATTTCGTGCATGCCGGCACCGACGCGAAGATCGCCATGCAACTGGGCCATGCGGGCGCCAAGGGCTCTACCCGCGTGCCCTGGGAGGGCGAGGACCTGCCCCTGGAATCGGGCAACTGGCCGCTGCTCTCCGCGTCGCCGCAGCAATACGTCGACGGGGTCAGCGACTGGTCGCGCGCCATGACCCGGGCCGACATGGACCGCGTGCGGGACGATTTCGTGCGCAGCACGCGCTTCGCCGCCGAAGCCGGCTTCGACTGGCTGGAACTGCACTGCGCGCACGGCTACCTGCTTTCCAGCTTCATCTCGCCCCTGACCAACCAGCGCACGGACGACTACGGCGGCTCGCTGCAGAACCGGCTGCGCTTTCCGCTGGAGGTGTTCAGTGCGATGCGCGCTGCCTGGCCGGCTGACCGGCCGATGTCGGTGCGCATTTCCGCGCACGACTGGGTGGCCGGCGGCATCACGCCGGACGATGCGGTGGCGATCGCGCGCGCCTTCAGGGACGTGGGCTGCGACCTGGTCGACTGCTCCTCGGGCCAGGTCTCGAAACAGCAGCAGCCGGTGTACGGCCGCATGTACCAGACGCCCTTCGCCGATCGCGTCCGCAACGAGGCGGGCATCGCCACCATGGCGGTGGGCGCGATCTCGGAGGCGGACCACGTCAACAGCATCATCGCCGCCGGCCGCGCCGACCTGTGCGCCATTGCCCGGCCGCACCTCGCCAACCCCGCCTGGTCCTTGCTGGAGGCAGCGAAGATCGGCTACCACGACCTGCCGTGGCCCAAGCAGTACCTGTCCGGAAAGACCCAGCTCGAACGCAACCTGGAGCGCGAGCGCGCCCAGGCCCAGGAGACGACGAATGAACGCTTCAACTGAACGTGTCGATCCCGCGCTGGCCGCGGGCAACCGCGTGCAACTCGCGGACTATCGGGCCCGGCATTTCCTCTGGGAGGCGAAGGATGGCGTGGCGACCGTCACCCTCAACCGCCCGGAACGCAAGAACCCGCTCACCTTCGAGTCGTATGCGGAACTGCGCGACCTGTTCGGCCAGCTGAAGTACGCGACCGACGTGCACGCGGTGGTGGTGGCCGGCGCCGGCGACAACTTCTGCTCCGGCGGCGACGTGCACGAGATCATCGGCCCGCTGGTGCGGCTGAAGGCGCCGGAGCTGCTGATGTTCACCCGCATGACGGGCGACCTGGTGAAGGCCATGCGCGCCTGCCCGCAGCCGATCGTCGCGGCCGTGGACGGAGTCTGCGCCGGCGCCGGTGCGATCGTCGCCATGGCCTCCGACCTGCGCCTGGGAACGGCGCGCAGCAAGACCGCCTTCCTGTTCAACCGGGTCGGCCTGGCCGGCTGCGACATGGGCGCCTGCGCCATGCTGCCGCGGATCATCGGCCAGGGTCGTGCCAGCGAGCTGCTGTACACCGGTCGCTCGCTCGGTGGCGAGGAGGGCGAGCGCTGGGGTTTCTTCAATCGGCTGGTGGCGCCGGAAGCCTTGCTGGCCGAGGCGCAGGCGCTCGCGCGCCAGCTGGCGGAAGGCCCCACCTTCGCCAACGGCATCACCAAGACCATGCTGCACCAGGAGTGGGCCATGACCCTCGAGCAGGCGATCGAGGCGGAGGCGCAGGCGCAGGCCCTGTGCATGCTCACGCAGGACTTCACCCGGGCCTACGAAGCCTTCGTGGCGAAGCGCAAGCCGCGCTTCGAAGGGAACTGAAGATGCGTGAACTCGCCCACCTTGACTGGCCCTTCCTGGACGAGCGGCACGGCGTCTTCGCCGCGGAGCTCGATCGCTGGGCGCGCCAGCACGTGGCGCACGTCCACGGTCCCGACGTCGATGCGGCGTGCCGCACGCTCGTGGGCGAGCTGGGCACGGCGGGCTGGCTGCGGCACGCGGTGGGCGGTGCCCATGGCGAACAGGAAGTGATCGACACGCGGGCGATCTGCCTGGCCCGCGAGACGCTGGCGTATCACAACGGCCTGGCGGATTTCGCCTTCGCGATGCAGGGCCTCGGCTCCGGGGCCGTCAGCCTGCAGGGCACGGAGGTCCAGAAAGAGCGCTACCTGCCACGCGTGGCGCGCGGCGAGGCGATCGCCGCCTTTGCCCTGTCGGAGCCGGATGCCGGTTCGGACGTGGCGAGCCTGCAGTGCTCCGCGCGGGTCGAGGGCGATCACGCGATCCTCGACGGCGAGAAGACCTGGATCTCCAACGGCGGCATCGCCGATTTCTACGTCGTGTTCTGCCGCAGCGGCGAAGCGCCGGGCGCCCGCGGCATCTCGGCCTTCATCGTCGATGCGGGCACGCCGGGTTTCGAGATCGCCGAGCGCATCGAGGTGATCGCGCCGCATCCGCTGGCGCGGCTGCGTTTTCGCGACTGCCGCGTGCCGCTGTCGCAGCGCATCGGCGCCGCCGGTGAAGGGTTCAAGGTCGCGATGCGGACGCTGGATGTGTTCCGCACCTCGGTGGCCGCCGCCGCGCTCGGATTCGCGCGCCGGGCGCTGGACGAGGCCCTGCACCGCGCCACCACCCGCAAGATGTTCAACCAGACGCTGGCTGACTTCCAGCTCACGCAGGCCAAGCTGGCGCAGATGGCCACCACCATCGACAGCGCCGCGCTGCTGGTCTACCGGGCGGCCTGGCTGCGCGACCAGGGGCAGGGCGTCACCAAGGAAGCCGCCATGGCCAAGATGGCCGCGACCGAGGGCGCGCAGCAGGTGATCGATGCCGCCGTGCAGATGTTCGGTGGCCTGGGCGTCACCTCCGGCCATCCCGTCGAGCGGCTGTACCGGGAAATCCGCGCGCTGCGCATCTACGAAGGCGCGACCGAGGTGCAACAGCTGATCATCGCCCGCGAACTGCTCAAGGAGGTGCGTTCATGAAGCCGCAAGCCGTGCTGCCGGAAGGCTGGCCCCGTCCCCGCGGCTACGCCAACGGCGTGGTGGCCCAGGGCCGCATGTTGTTCATCGCGGGAATGATCGGCTGGGACGCCCAATGCGTCTTCCGGACCGATGACTTCGGCGGACAGGTGCGCCAGGCGCTGCAGAATGTCGCGGACGTGCTGACGGCGGCCGGCGGGACCGGCGACGATATCGTCCGAATGACTTGGTACGTGACCGACAAGCGCGAATACCTGGCTGCCTCCCAGGAGGTCGGCCGGGCCTTCCGCGACATCATCGGCAACTACGCCATCGCCATGACGGCCGTGGAGGTGAAGGCGCTGATGGAAGACCGTGCCAAGGTGGAGATCGAGGCCACGGCGGTGCTGCCGGACTGAGCGGCCTCAACCGGCCGCGGCGCGGCGCGCGGCCGGCGGCGTCGCCGCGCGCACGTCCGCCAGGAAGGCCTGCAGGCCGGCGTTGTCGTCGGCGCTGCGCCAGACGCAGAATGCTTCGGAGCGGGCGGTGGAGGGAGAGATGGCCACGAACACCGCTCCCGGGATGCCCGAGCCCGCCAGCGCCGCGGGCACCAGCGCCACGCCCAGGCCCTGTGCCACCAGCGACACCACGCTGAGCCAGTGCTGGACCTCGTGCCGCACCTCGGGATAGAAGCCGGCATCGCTGCAGATGGCCAGCACCCGCTCGTAGTAGTCCGGCGAGGCAGCGCGCGAGAACATCACGAACGGTTCCTCGCGCAGCTTCTTGAGCGCGAGCCGGCGCGAGCCGGCCAGCGGGTGGGTCCCCGGCAGACAGCACACGAAGGGCTCGCTCGAGAACAACATGCGGGACAACTCCGGCGGCGCCCGCATCGTGTGGACGAAGCCCACGTCCAGCTGGCCGTGGGCCAGCTCCATCACCTGGTCCTGCGAGGTGAGCTCGCGCAGCACCACGCCCAGCCGCGGGTGGTGCGCCTGGAATTCGCGCAGCAGCCGAGGCAGTCCGCGATACAGCATGGAGCTGACCAGCCCGACGCGCAGCCGGCCCTCGAAGCCACGGTCCACCTCGCGCGCGTGGCGCTCCGCTTCCGCGGCCTGCTCCAGCAGGGCCCGCGCGGACGCCACGAACGCCCGGCCCGCGGCGGACAGGCGAACCTCCTTGCTGTTGCGGTGGAACAGGCGCACCCCCATCGACTCCTCCAACTGCCGGATGTTGAGCGACAGCGGCGGCTGCGAAATGTGCAGCCGGCGCGCCGCCCGGCCGAAGTGGAGCTCCTCGGAGAGCGCCAGGAAATAGCGCAGGTGGCGAAATTCCATGATTTGCGAATCGTATCGTCGAAGAGGTATTCGATATTGGACACGAATGGTCGCGGCGGGAACAATGGCGCGAAGGCAGCAGACACGGGATGACAGCTTCCCCGACGGTGGTCAGGATCGGCAACTACACTGGCGTGGCATCGCCGATCGAGCTGAGCCGGACGCCGGCGACCTGCCGCCGCTCCCTTTCGCCTGAACCCCATCGCATCCAAGGACAAGACCGTGTCAAGCAAGAAAGCCGTTTTCAATTGGGCCGACCCGCTGCTGCTGGACCAGCAGATCACCGACGACGAGCGCGCGGTGCGCGACGCCGCCCAGAGCTACTGCCAGGAGAAGCTGGCGACCCGTGTGCTGGAGGCGTTCCGGCACGAGAAGACCGACGCCGGCATCTTCCGCGAGATGGGCGAGCTGGGCCTGCTGGGCCCGACCATCCCCGAGCAGTACGGCGGCGCCGGCCTGAACTACGTGTGCTACGGCCTGGTGGCGCGTGAAGTCGAGCGCGTGGACTCCGGCTACCGCTCGATGATGTCGGTGCAGTCCTCGCTGGTGATGGTGCCGATCTTCGAATTCGGCAACGAGGCGACGAAGCAGAAGTACCTGCCCAAGCTCGCCACCGGCGAGTGGATCGGCTGCTTCGGCCTGACCGAGCCGAACCACGGCTCCGACCCCGCCAGCATGATCACACGCGCCCGCAAGGTCGACGGCGGCTACAAGCTGACCGGCAGCAAGATGTGGATCACCAACTCGCCGATCGCCGACGTGTTCGTGGTCTGGGCGAAGGACGACGAAGGCGCGATTCGCGGCTTCGTGCTGGAAAAGGGCTGGAAGGGCCTGTCCGCCCCCGCGATCCACGGCAAGGTGGGCCTGCGGGCCTCCATCACCGGGGAGATCGTGCTGGAGGAAGTGTTCTGCCCCGAGGAGAACGCGTTCCCCGAGGTGCGCGGCCTGAAGGGCCCGTTCACCTGCCTGAACTCGGCCCGCTACGGCATCGCGTGGGGCGCATTGGGCGCGGCAGAGGACTGCTGGCACCGCGCTCGCCAGTACGTGCTGGATCGCAAGCAGTTCGGCAAGCCCCTGGCGGCGAACCAGCTGGTGCAGAAGAAGCTGGCCGACATGCAGACCGAGATCACGCTGGGTCTGCAGGGCTGCCTGCGCCTGGGCCGCATGAAGGACGAGGGCACGGCCTCGGTGGAGATCACCTCCATCATGAAGCGCAACTCCTGCGGCAAGTCGCTGGACATCGCCCGCGTGGCCCGCGACATGATGGGCGGCAACGGCATCAGCGACGAATTCGGCGTGGCGCGCCACCTTGTGAACCTGGAGGTGGTGAACACCTACGAGGGCACGCACGACATCCATGCGCTGATCCTGGGGCGCGCGCAGACCGGCATCGCCGCCTTCTAGCAATCCCCCGCAAAGGGGATCGTCCCGGGTCGTCTTTCCAGGAGGTGAAGCGGCTGTTCATCCGAATGGCCGATCCTCGCCCGCGCGCTATGCCGCGCTGCGTGCCGCCCGCATAATTGCGGACGCACTGCGAGGAGTGACCTTCGTGATGGACCGCCCGCCACCGGACTGGCAGCCGCCCGAGCACCCGCAAGAGCGCGTGCCCGCGTCCGCCGGGGGCTTCGCCGATGCGCACCGGCAGAAGATCTTCCTGGGGCTCTCCGTGGCGGGCACGCTGCTGCTGGGCCCGTTCGCGATCAACAATTTCTTCCAGGATCGCGTCGGGCTGGGCATCGCGACCAGCTTCGTCGTGGCCTGCCTGCTGGTCAACGCGTTCGCGATCGTCCGCGGCCGCAAGCCCATCGTCCCCGCGGCCGCGATCTTCGCCGCATCGCTGTTCGGCCTGGCCACGGCGATGTACCACAACGGATGGATCGGGATCCTGTGGGTGTATCCCGGCATCCTGCTGTTTCACTTCATGCTGCCGCGCCGGACGGCGAACATCTTCAACGTCACGCTGATCCTCGTGACCATCCCGCTGGCCTGGATGCACATCGGGCCCGAGCTCACCGCCCGGGTTGCCGTCACGCTCACGGTGCTGGTGGTGTTCAGCAACATCTTCTCCCACATCGCCGATGCGCAGCACGCCAAGGAGGTGGAGCAGCGCGAACGCCTGGATGCGCTGGTGCGCCAGCTGGAAGACCAGAACAAGACGCTGCGCGAGGCCTTCCGCATGCGCGAGGAGGTGGAACGCATCGCGCGCCACGACCTCAAGACGCCGCTGGCCAGCATCGCAACGGTGCCGCGGCTGCTGCGCGAGCGGCACACACTGGATCCGGAAGACGACGAGTTGCTGGGGATCGTGGAGCGCGCCGCGCTGCGCGTGCTGAGCATGGTGAACCTGTCGCTCGACCTGTTCCGCATGGAGGAAGGCAATTACCGGCTGCGGGCGCAGGCGGTGGACCTCGCCGCGCTGGTGCAGACCGTGACCCGTGAGCTGCAGGCCCACGCGGGTTCCAAGAAGCTGCGCATGCGGCTCGACCTGCCGTCCACGCCGGTGTTCGCGCAGGGCGAGGAACTGCTTTGCTATGCCACCCTCGCCAACCTGGTGAAGAACGCGCTGGAAGCCTCCCCGGAAGGCGGCGAGGTGCGCGTGCGCGTCGCGCGGGTGGAGGATGCCGACGGCGACTGCGTCGAAGTGGACATCCACAACGACGGGCAGGTGCCGCCGGAGGTGCGCGAGCGCTTCTTCGAGAAGTACGCCACGCATGGCAAGGCCGGCGGCACCGGGCTGGGGGCGTATTCCGCGCGGCTCATGGCGCGCGTGCAGCGCGGCTCCCTGCGCATGGCCTGCGACGGCGACGGAACCACGCTGTCGCTGCGGCTGCCCCTGTGGCATGCCCAGGTGCCCGCTGCGGTCCATGGCCGGCAACCGGTCCAGGCGAGTGCAACCGCCGGCAAGGAGTTGCCGGCGCTGTCCGTGCTGCTCGTCGACGACGACGAATACAACATCGTCGTGCTCAAGAGCCTGCTGCCCAGCCCGCCGCTGGAGGTGCGCACCGCCGTCAACGGGCGTGCGGCGCTGGACCTGGTGCGGCAGGCGCGTCCCGACGTGATCTTCCTGGACCTGGAAATGCCGATCATGGGGGGCCTGGAGGCGGTGCAACGCATTCGCGAATTGCAGCGGGAACGCGGCGAGCCGCCCAGCCGCATCGCGGCCTTCTCGGCGCACGACGACGAAGCGACGCGCCGGCAATCGCTGGCAGCGGGCTTCGACCTGTACCTCGCCAAGCCTGCATCGCGCGCGGAGGTGTTCGCGGTGCTGCGTGGCGAAGATCCAGCCCTGGCCGCCGCCGCCAGCGGGGACACGCGGGTCCGCATGGATCCCGGCCTGCTCGCCCTGATGCCCGATTTCCTGTCGTCGCGACGCAAGCTCGCGGACAATCTCGCCGCCGCGGCGGCGCAAGGCCAACGGGATGCGATCCGCACCACCGCGCACCAGTTGGCCGGAAGCCTGTCGATGTACGGGTTCCGCGAGGCCAGCCGCGCGAGCCGCGCGCTGGAACAGGCCGCCGCCACGGAGAGCCTCCCCGCCCTGTGCACGCAGGCGGACGCGCTGGTGCGCTTGCTGGAGCAGGCCGAGCCTTCGACGCGCTCCGCCTGAAGGTCCGGCGAAAGTATCGGACGGGCGGGCCGCCGCCTACCCCGATTGATTCTTGACGGTCCTGTCGAAGCAGAGCCGAATCGCCCGTCCAACAACTTTCGGCTTGCACCGGAGAGGGACATCATGCGCGACGCACGCAGGGGGCAGCACGCCCGGGTCTTCGTGGCGGCTGGATTCTTGCGCATCTGGGGCGCCGTCCTGCTCTCGGTCATCGTGTTCGCCCTCGCGGGCTGTGGCGGCGGCGGCGGCGGAGGAACCGACGCTGCCGCGCTGGCGACCATCAGCTTGCAGCCGAAGGACCAGCAGGTCGTCGAGGGCGGCACAGCGACCTTCTCGGTGGTCGCGGCCGGCGGCCTGGACTACCAGTGGCAGCGCAGCACCGACAACGGCGGCACCTTCAGCGACGTGGCCGGCGCGAGCAGCCCCAGCTTCCTGCTGCCTGCAGTGGCGCTGGCAGCGGACGGCACCCAGTTCCGGGTGAAGGTGAGCAACGCGGGTGGCAGCGTCACCAGCAGCGCCGCGCGGCTGACCGTGACGGCGCTGCAGGTTGCGCCCACCTTCAGCACGCAGCCTGCCGGCATCGCAGTGGTGGCCCCGGCCACCGCCACCTTCAGCACGGTGGCCGCGGGCCAACCGGGGCCGAGCCTGAAGTGGCAGTTGAGCGTCGACGGCGGCGCCAGCTTCTCGGACCTGCCGGGTGCCACCGGCAGCAGCTTCACCACCGCACCGACGGTGCTGGGCGACAGCGGACGCCGCTACCGCGCCGTGGCGACCAACTCCGCGGGAAGCGCCACCAGCTCGGTGGCGGTGCTCACGGTCAGTGCGGCGGCGGTGGCGCCGGCGTTCACCACGCAACCTGCGGCGGTGACCATCAACGCCGGACAGGACGCGCATTTCACGGCAGCGGCCAGTGGCACGCCGACTCCGGCCCTGCAATGGCAACGGAGCACCGATGGCGGCACCACCTTCAGCAACATCGTCGGCGCGACCGGCGGCACCCTGGACCTCGTGGGCGTGCCGCTCGCCAGCAACGGCCAACGATACCGGGCGATCGCGACAAACAGTGTGTCCAGCGCCACCAGCACGGAGGTGTTGCTGACCGTCCAGGCATCGGTCTCCAAGGCGTGGCAGGCCCAGGTGCTGATCGAGACCGACAACAGAGGCGACGCCGACCAGCCGCAGGTGGCCGCGAATGCAGCCGGGACGGCGACCGCGGTCTGGCAGCAATCGGACGGCACCTCCATCGGCATCTACGCCAACCGGTACACGCCCGGCAGCGGCTGGGGCACGGCGGTACGAATCGAGCCCGGCAACATCAATACTGCGCAGGAACCGCAGGTGGCCATGGACTCCAGCGGCAATGCCATCGCCGTCTGGATGCAGCAGGACAACTTCGGAAGCAACAAGATCTGGGCCAGTCGTTACGCCGCCGCCGGATCCACGTGGGGCACGCCCACGCGGATCGAATCGGGCGCGGGTGATGCGGGCAATCCGCAGATCGCCATGGACGGAAGCGGGAATGCCATCGCGGTCTGGTGGCAGCACCAGGGCGCACAGATGGACGTGGTGGCCAATCGTTTCGTGCCCGGGTCCGGCTGGGGCACCGAGGTCGCCATTGAAACCGACGCGTCGGACGTCAGCGCACCGCAGGTCGCGATGGATGCGGCCGGCAATGCGATGGTCGTGTGGGCAGTGGCGCGGCAGACGGGAGGCTTCAGCTTCGAATACGACGTATGGGCCAATCGGTACGTTGCGCTCACCGGCTGGGGCACGGCGAGAAGCATCGACGGAGTGAACACCACACAGCCGAATCCCGCGCCGCACGTGGCGATCGATGGCAGCGGCAATGCCATCGCGGTATGGCACCGCCCGACCGGAAGCTTCGACAGCATCTGGTCCAACCGGTTCACGGTGGCGGCAGGATGGGGCACCGCGGCCCTGATCGAGACTGACGACACCAACAGTGCGCGTCATGCGAGGGTGGCATTCGATGCGGCAGGCAATGCGTTGGCCGTGTGGATCCAGTCCGATGGCCTGCGGGACAACGTGATGGCCAATCGCTACGTCGCGGGCACCGGGTGGGGAACGCCCGTGCTGATCGAAACGGACAACGCCGGCAACGCTCTCGAAGTGCGAGTGGCGGTCGAAGCCGGCGGCGATGCCATCGCGGTCTGGTCCCAGCGCAACGTCGCGGCCTTTACCTTCAACGTCTGGGCCAACCGCTACACGGCGGGCGCGAGCTGGGGCACGGCCGTCATCATCGACAACGATCCGAATCCGGCGCGCACGCCGCAGATCGGCATCGACGGAAGCGGCAACGCGACGGTGGTATGGACCCAGTCCGACGGGTTCCGCAACAGCATCGCCGCCGGCCAGTACCGCTAAGAACAACGACCTATGCGCCGCGGCCTCCCACCGCGGCGCGCGGGTGCGGGCGCAACGCGCGTGGGTCGCCCCGTGACCTTTTACTTGCGCGGGCCGCGCGACAGCGGGTGCGCGAGGGGGCGCCCGCTAGAATCGGGCGCAGTCAACGAAGTACCTGATGGCCCCCTCCCACCCCGCCACCGCCCCTTCCGGGGAGCCCGATTTTTCCTGTGACGTGCTGGTGGTCGGCGGCGGCCCTGCCGGGTCCACGCTGGCCACGCTGCTCGCGCGACGCGGCTGTGACGTGCACCTGCTGGAAAAGGAGCACCATCCCCGGTTCCACATCGGCGAATCGCTGCTGCCGGCCAACGTGCGCCTGTTCGACGAACTGGGCGTGCGCGCCGAGGTCGAGAAGCTCGGGATGCCCAAGTGGGGCGTGGAGTTCGTCTCGCCCAACCACGAGCACCAGAGCTTCGTCGAGTTCGCCGATGCCCTCGACAAGTCGCAGCCCTACGCCTGGCAGGTGCGGCGCTCCGAGCTCGACCAGATGCTCTTCCGGACCGCCGGCGAGGCGGGCGCGCGGACGCTGGAGGGCCACCGCGCGCGCGAGGTCCGGTTCGACGCCGATGGCGCCCGGGTCGAGGTGGAGCGCGACGATGGCAGCCGGGCCACCTGGCGCTGCCGCTACCTGGTGGACGCCAGCGGCCGCGACACGCTGCTGGCCAACAAGTTCAAGACCAAGCAGAAGCATCCGGAGCACAACAGTTCCGCGCTGTTCGGGCATTTCCGCGGCGCCCGCCGGCTGGAAGGCAAGCTGGAAGGCAACATCACCATCTTCTGGTTCGACCACGGCTGGTTCTGGTTCATTCCGCTGGCCGACGGCACCACCAGCATCGGCGCGGTGGTGTGGCCCTACTACCTGAAGTCGCGCAACAAGCCGGTGGCCCAGTTCTTCCAGGACACCATCGCCATGTGCCCGCAACTGGCCGAGCGCCTGCGCGATGCGACGCTGGTCGACGGGCAGGTGCACGCCACCGGCAACTACTCCTACCTGGGAACCCACTGCGCGGGCGATCGTTACGCCATGCTGGGCGACGCATACGCGTTCGTGGATCCGGTGTTTTCGTCGGGGGTGTACCTGGCGATGAGCTCGGCGTTCGCCGCCCTGCCGCTGGTGGAGGCGACGCTGCAGCACGGGCCGGCCCGTGCCGCGCGCGAGCGTTCCGCGTTCGATCGCTTCACGCGCCAGGGTCCCAAGGAGTTCAGCTGGTTCATCTACCGCGTCACCAACCCGACGATGCGCGGCTTCTTCATGGATCCGCGCAATCCGCTGCGGATGCAGGAAGCGGTGCTCACGGTGCTGGCGGGCGACGTCCACGGCCAGACACCTTTCCGGCTGCCCCTCAGCCTGTTCAAAGGCCTGTACTACCTGGTGTCGCTCGCGCATCCGCTGCGCACCTGGAACGCGTGGCGCCGGCGCCGCGACAACATCCGTGAACTGGACGCAGCCACGCCGTGAAGCAGGCCTCCGCTGACCTCGACGTCGCACTGCCGGAGGCGGATCGCCCCGCCTGGCCCGTGCGCGTCCTGCTCGGAACGTGGCTGCTGGTGCTGCTCGCGTGGCTGGGGGTGATCTCGCTCACGTGGAACTTCATCGCCTTCCTGCTGAAGTGCGTGCTGCACGGCGCCGCCGCGCGCCGCGTCGGCCGCGCCGGCATCGCCTACGGCTACCGCTTCTACTGGGCCTGCGCCCGCGCCAGCGGACTGATGCGGCTGGAGGCGGAGAGCCTCGACGTGCTGCGCGCGCTGCCGGGCGGCATCATCATCGCGGCCAACCATCCGAGCCTGCTGGATGCGCTGATGATCATCGCGCGCCTGCCGCGCAGCGCCTGCGTGATGAAGGGCGCGCTGATGCGCAATCCCTTCCTGGGCGCCGGCGCCGGGCTGGCCGGCTACGTGGTCAACGACTCCACTCGCACGATGATCCGCACGTCGGCGGAGCGCCTGCGCGAAGGCTGCCAGCTGGTGGTGTTTCCCGAGGGCACGCGCAGCCCGGCGCCGGGGCAGATCCACCCCTTCAGCCGCAGCATCGCGCTGATCGCGCAGCGCGCGCAGGCGCCGATCCAGGCGGTGGTGATCGAAACCGACTCGCCGTACCTGGGCAAGGGCTGGCCGCTGTGGAAGCTGCCGCCGGTGCCGATCGTGTTCCGCGCCCGGCTCGGAGAGTGCTTCGCGCCGGACGCGGATGCGGAGCAGCTGTCCGCGCGGATGGAGGAGTACTTCCGCAGGGAGCTGCGCCCGTGACCGCGGCCTCGCGCACGCACCTGGTCATCATTCCCAGCTACAACACGGGGGACCGGGTGTACGAGACCGTGCGGGATGCGCGGCGGCAATGGGCGCCGGTCTGGGTGGTCGTCGACGGCAGCGACGACGGCACCGCCGAGGGACTGCAGCGGATGGCCGCGGCCGACCCGGAGTTGAAGGTCATCGTGCTGCCCGTCAACAGCGGCAAGGGCAGCGCCGTGCTGGCAGGCCTGGCCGCCGCACAGCAGGCCGGCTTCACCCACGCACTCGCGATGGACTCCGACGGCCAGCATCCCGCGCACCTGATCCCCGCTTTCATGCAGGCCTCGCAGCGGCGCCCCGACGCGATGATCCTGGGCCGCCCCGTGTTCGACGCCTCCGCGCCCCTGCTGCGCGTGCGCGGGCGCCGCGTGTCCAACGGCTGGACCAACCTCGAGACGCTGGGCGCCGGCGTCGGCGACTCGCTGTTCGGCTTTCGCGTGTATCCCATCGCGGAGCTGGTCGGCGTGATGCGGCGCCAGCCCTGGATGCGCCGCTTCGATTTCGACACCGAGGCGGTGGTCCGCCTGGCGTGGCGCGGCGTCGCGCCCGTGAACCTCGATGCGCCGGTGCGGTACCTGCGGCCGGAGGAGGGCGGCGTGTCGCACTTCCACTATGTGCGCGACAACGCCTTGCTCACCTGGATGCACACGCGGCTGATGCTCGAGTTCCTGCTGCGGCTGCCGCTGCTGCTCCGGCGGCGCCTGCGCGGCCTGCCGCCGTTCCAGTACCTCGGCCAGCCCTGAGGCCGGTCAGGCCATCCCGCCGTTGATGGAGATGACCTGGCCGGAGATGTAGCCGGCGTCGGGTCCGGCCAGGAAGGCCACCAGCGCCGCGACCTCGTCCGCCGTGCCGGCACGCTTGGCCGGAACCATGCGCGCGATCGCATCCTTGTCGAACACGCCGTCGGCCATGGCTGACGCGATGATGCCGGGGGCCACCACGTTGACCGTGATGCCGCGGCTGGCGAGTTCCAGCGACAGCGACTTGCTCGCGCCGTGGAGGGCGCCCTTGGCGGCCGCGTAGTTGGCCTGGCCGCGGTTGCCCATGATCGCGGCCACCGAGCTGATGCTGATGATGCGGCCCCAGCGCGTGCGCGCCATCGGCAGCGCCAGCGGCTGCGTCACGTGGAAGAAGCCGTGCAGCGAGACATCGATCACGCGGTGCCACTGCTCGGCCCGCATGCCGGGGAACACGGCATCGTCGTGGATGCCGGCGTTGTTGACCAGCACCTGGATCGCGCCCGCTTCCAGCAGGCGCTCCAGTGCGGCGGCGCTGGCCTGCGCATCGGTCACGTCGAAAGCGACCGCCTCGGCCGAACCGCCGTCGGCGCGGATCGCCTGCACCACGGCCTCGGCCGCGGCCAGCCGCGCGTTGGCATGGACGATCACGTGCAGGCCGTCGCGGGCGAGCCTTCGCGCGATCGCGCTGCCCAGGTCGCCGCTGCCGCCGGTGACGAGCGCGCGCTTCATGCGGGCAGCGGCGTGTCGAGCACGACGGCGAGCCGGCCATCGGCCACCGCCTCGCCGGCATGGCGCACGGTGAAGGCGTAAAGGAGCTGGCGGTCGTGTCCGGCCAGGTGCTCGGTCTCGATCGCCAGTTCGCCCGCGAGGTCGTCCAGCCGCAGCCGGTGCAGGCGCACGCCGCGCGCGCTGGCGAGGAAGCCGGGCGCGGCCGTGTGGCCGGCGGCACGCGCAGTCAGCGCGCCGTGCACCGCGGCCGCCTGCGCCGCGTATTCGATGGCGGCGCTGGCCAGCAGGCCGCTTGCGCTGCGCAGGGGATGGTCGGCCGCACCGTGGCTGGTGGCCGTGCAATGGATCCGTCGGGTGTCCCAGCCATCCACCCTCGCCAGCAGGCACATCCGGCCCGCATGCGGGATCAGGCCGGCGATGGCGTCGTGGTCCAGCGTCGCCATGGCGCTCATGGCGCGAACTCCACGTCGATCGCCAGGGCGAGCTGCGCAGAGGCGGGCAGCACCACGCGCGTGGCCTGCCGGCGGGCGATCGCCTGCAGCAAGGGCAGGGCGCGTGCCGCCGGAATGCGGAGGCGCAGGTCTTCCAGGGCCGGATCGGCGCACGGCGTCATGCTTCCCGCGCCCGCCAGGGGCAACAGCCGCGCGGACAGCCGTGCCAGCGCGCCCGGTCCGGCCGCAGGCGCCAGCACCAGGCCGACGCCCATCGTGTCCGGCAGCGGGCGGGTGGAATGCAGCGGTTCGGGGTAGGGCGTGTCGCTGGCCACCAGCAGCACGGGCGCCGCCAGTCCGGGCAACTGCGCCAGCGCGGCCATCAGCCCGGCGCCGAAGCTGTCGTCGTGCGCGCAGACGCTGGTGGACGCGTGCCGGCTGCCGACGGCGATGTGCCAGTAGCCCGCAGCCGCGTTGTGCACCGAGTTCGTGAAACGGGTCGGCGAGACCAGCCGGTCGGGGCCGGGCGGATGCGCCAGGGTCTCGCACAGCGCCTGGCAGTTGGCGCCGTCGCCGCTCGACGAAGTGAACACGGTCGCCAGCGTGGCGGGGTCGCGGTCGGCCGCACTGCAGGCGGCGTCCGCCACGCTCAGGGCGACCTTGACGGCGGCGCCGGCGCGGCGGCGTTCGGCCGCGGGCAGCCGCTGCGGCGGCGGGACCAGCGAGGGCGCGAACACGAAAGCCGTGTCGCCGCGCAGCACCGCCAGCGCCTCCGCCCACGAGGGCAATCCCGGGCCGACCAGGCCGACACCCAGTACGCTGAATGGGATGGCGGGGCTCATGCCGATCCCAGCACCAGGCTCGCGTTGGAGCCGCCGAAGCCGAAGGAATTGCTCAGCACGTGACGCAAGGGCTGCGTGCGATTCGCCTGCAGGTAGTGGATGCCCAGGGCGGGGTCGCGCTCCCGGATGTTGAGGCCGCCCGGCATCAATCCGTGCCGCAGCGCCAGCAGGCTGATCACCGCCTCGACGCCGCCGGCGGCGCCCAGCGTGTGGCCGGTCGCGCCCTTGGTGGAGCTGCACGGCAAGTCGCGGCCGAACACCGATTGCACGGCGCGATCTTCGGCGGCGTCGTTGCTGGGGGTGCCGGTGCCGTGCAGGTTGACGTAATCGATCTGCGCCGGCGCGAGGCCGGCCGCGTCCAGCGCCTGGCGCATCGCGGCCGCGGCGAGCGCGCCTTCCGGATGCGGCGCGCTCATGTGGTGGGCGTCGCTGCTCTCGCCCACGCCCAGCAGCCGGCCCAGCGCCGGTTGGCCCGCGGCGGCTTCCCGCTGCAGCAGCGCGAACGCCGCACCTTCGCCCAGCGACACGCCGCCGCGGTGCGCGTCCCAGGGACGGCAGACGTCTTCGGCGAACAGCTGCAGCGAATGGAATCCGTACAGGGTGGTGAGGCACAGGCTGTCGACGCCGCCGACAACGGCGGCGTCGATCCAGCCGGCCTCGATCAGGCGCGCGGCGTCGCCGAACACCTTGGCGCTGGAGGAGCAGGCGGTGGACACCACCCAGGCCGGGCCGGCGAGCGCCAGCGCATCGGCGACGAAGCGCGCCAGCGACGCCGTGCTGTGCGTGTGCGCGTAGTCGAAGTCCGGCGGCAGGGCGCCCGCCGCGTCGCGGCGGGTGAAGGCGTGTTCGGTTTCCAGGATGCCCGAGGTGCTGGTGCCCAGGAGCACCGCCACGCGGTGCGCGCCCCAGCGGGCCCGCGCGGCCTGGACCGCGGCCAGGAAACCGTCCTGCTGCAGGGCGAGCCACGCCAGCCGGTTGTTGCGGCAGTCGTACGCGCGCAGCGGCGCGGGCAGGGCCACGTCGTCCAGGCCGTCCACGCGGCCGATCCAGCCAGGCAGGTCGACGTCCTCGAAAGCGCAGGGCTGCAGCGCGCAGCGTTGCGCCTGCAGCGCCTCGAGATGCGCCTGGAGCCCGGCGCCCAGCGCGGTGGTGAGCGTCGCATCCGTGATCGGCAGGGGCGTCATGCGGGTTCCCGGGTCAGGCGCGTTGCGCCACCAGCAGCACGTTGGCGAAGGGCGTGCCCTGGCTCATGGGCCGCGGCTCGACCTGCATGCCCAGCCGGCGCAACTGCGCGATCCACTCGGCCAGTGGCCGGCCATACACGGGCGGCACGCTGTGCCCGCGCAGGCGCGTCACCGCGCGATCGACCCACTGGCTGATCGCGAAGCCGCGGCGGGCACTGGCGTCGCCCACCCGCAGCAGCAGCCGGCCGCCCGGGACCAGCGCGTCGTGCACGCGGCGCAGCACGGCTTCCTGTTCTGCGTGGGTCACGTAATGCAGCACATCGAGGATCACGACCGCGTGGCACGGCGGGAACGGCTCGCTGCGCATGTCGCCGCAGACGAAGCGCAGGTCGTCGCCTTCGCCCAGCGCGGTGCGCGCGCGCTCGACATCGCGCGGCATCAGTTCGATGCCGGTGAGCTGCGCACCGGCCGGCGCCGGAGGCCAGCCCCGCGGCCACTCGCCCGCCGCACGCGTCGCGGCGCAGGCGCGCAGCAGGCTGGCCAGCAGGCCCTGGCCGCAGCCGATGTCCAGCACGCGCGCGCCCTCGGGAATCAGGCCGGCGGCCAGCAGGTGGCGGAACACGGGATCGTGGCCGAGCTTGCCGCGCGCGAAGTGCCATGCGAAGCGGCCGGCACTGCGGTACGGCTCGCTGGCGCGGTCCAGCAGGCGGGTCCAGGCGGTGCGCTCGATGCCATGGTGCAGGGTCATGCAGGGGTGCTCCGGGCAGGGACGAGGGATTGCGCCAGCGTGACCGGCACGAGGTGCTGCCGCCGCAGCTCCGCCAGCAGCGCGGGCAGCACCGTGAGGATCACGGCACGCCCTTCGGCGTCGCGCGCGCAGTTGCCGTCGTGCAGCAGCAGGATGTCGCCGGCCGCCAGGCCGCGGGTGAGGCGCTGCAGCACCCGCTGCGGATCGCGCTCGCGTGTATCGAAGCCGCGCCGCGTCCAGCTGGCCAGGACGAGTCCCAGCCGGTGCAGCACCGGTGCGAGGAAGGGATTGCGCAGTCCGGCAGGGGCACGGAAGAAGCGCGGGGCGTCGCCGGCGATGCCGGCCAGGATCGTCTGCGCCGCCAGGATCTCGCGCGCGAAACCACGCGGACCGAGCAGCGAGAAGTGGTGCCCATGCACGTGGCTGTGGTTCTCGACGGCGTGGCCGCGCCGCACGATCTCGCGCACCAGCTGTGGATACAGGCGGGCGCGCTCGGCGATGCAGAAGAAGGTGGCGCGCGCACCGGCGGCATCGAGCAGGTCGAGCACCGCCGGGGTCACTTGCGGATCCGGGCCGTCGTCGATGGTCAGGGCGACTTCACGCCGCCGGGCGGCGGCGGGGGGCAGGCGCACCAGGTTCTCGCCCAGCGCCGTGGAGCGCGGCCAGAGCCCGACGGCGGTCAGCACCACGTGGTTCAAGGCGATCGCCGCCACGACCCAGGGCCATTGGTCGGGCACGGCGAGAAGGGAAAGCACGGCGCCGGCGTGGATGGCCGCCGTGGCCCACAGCAGCGGGGGCACCGGCCAGCGCGACAGGCCCGAGCGGGGAAGGACAGCGTTCACGGCAGGGTGGAAGGGCGTGGCGGACAGCAAGCCAGCTCATGTGTCGTGGCTATTGTGTCACAGGGCCTGCGGCGCTCAACGCCGGCGCACGTGAAAAAGCGGCGGCGAGCAACAGTGACAGCAAGGCGCCCGGTCCCACGGTCAGCCCGACCGCCGCCAGCGCCGGCACCTTGGCCGTTGCCAGCAGGGCGAACGAGGTCACCGTCGTCAGGTTGGCGAGCATGAGCGACGCCAGCGTGTCGGGATCGGCACTCCCGCGCTGGCGCAGCTGGTCGAAGAACAGCGCGTAGTTCGAGCCGATCGCGGCCACCAGCAGCAGGCCGATCAAGTGCAGCACCCCCAGCGCTGCGCCCGACAGGGCCAGCCCGGCCAGCACCAGCACGACGCTGGCCGCCAGCGGCAGCAGCACGCTCGCGAGCCGGCGCGCGGATCGCAGGTGCCCGGCAAGCAGGGCCAGCACGGCCAGGGCGCCCAGGGCGGCCTGCCAGCGGGCCTGGCCCAGGTAGCTGGCGTAGATCTGGTCCAGTTCGGGCTGCACCTGCACGACCCGCGCGCCGGGCAGGTCGGCGACGGCCTGGCGCAGTTCCGCGAGCGGCAGCGTGCCGTCCGGGGGAACCTGCAACAGCAACAGCGCGGTCCAGGGCGTGCCGTTCCTGCCGGCCATCAGCTGCGCGTCCAGGGCACCCGCCAGCGGCGTGCCTTGCAGGTCCGAGCGCGTGAGCGCGGGCATGTGGCGCTGCGCCTGCACGTCGGCGATGAAGGGCGCCAGCTTCGCGGCGGGCAAGGGCCCATCGCGCGTGGCGGCAGCCAGTCGCTCCTGCAGGACGTCGGCTTCCGGCAAGGCTGCGCGGCGCGCCAGCTGCGTGGCGGGGCTGGGCAGGATGCGGGCGGGCGACTGGTAGGAAGCCAGCTTGCCTGCCTGCACCAGCTGGTCCAGGCGCTGTCCGATGCGTTCGGCGGCAGCGAGCGCCCCGGCCTCGTCGGCCGCTTCCGCCGCCACCAGCACGCCGGCGTCCGATGCACCCAGGTCGCCGCGCAGCGATGCGTCGAGATCCAGCGCCTGTTGCGGCACCGGGCTGAGCGAGGACAGCGAACCGCGCCAGGGCGAAGGCAGCCAGGCCAGTGCCAGGATGGCGGCCACCGTGAGTGCGAGCAGCGGCAGCCGCGCGCGCGGCAAGGCGTGCGTGAGGACCAGCGTCATGCGGCCCAGCCGGTCCCGCAGGCCCGAGCCGGCGGCACCCTCCGGCGCCAGCACCGGCAACAGGTAGCGGGTGGTGGCAGCCGCCGCCAGCAGGCCCGCCACCGCGAAGATGCCCAGTTGCGCGAGTCCGGCCCAGCCGGAGACCACCAGCGCCGCGAACCCGGCGACCGAGGTCCAGAGGCCCAGGCGCACCGTCGGCCACTGCCCGCGCAGCCAGCCGGCGTGGCCCAGCGCCCGCGCCTGCACCAGGTAGTAGATGCCATAGTCGACGGCCTCGCCGATCAGCGTGGTGCCGAAGCCCAGCGTGAGGCCGTGCACCTGGCCCGCCGCGAGGCTGACGGCGACGATGCCGGCGATGACCCCGCTGCCCACCGGCAGGGCCGCGATGGCCAGCGGGCGCAGCGAGCCGAAGGCGAACAGCAGCAGCAGCACCATGGCGACGCTCCCGGCGATCGCCAGCCGCTCGACCTCCGACTGGATCGTGGTGCGCGATTCGACGGCAAAGACGCCGGGCCCGGTCAGCTCCAGCTGCAACCCCGGAGCGCCGAGCGCGGCGAAGCCGTCCCGCACCTGCTGTTGCGCCACCTGCTGCGCGTCCAGGTCGGCACCGTCGGCGCGGCTGCTGGCCACCAGCACGGCACGCGGCTGCGTGCGGGACATCCAGACCCCCTCCTCGACGCGCGGCGCGGCGGCCGGCAGCATGGCCTCCGCCATGCGCACGGTCTCGCCGGTGGGATCACGCCACAGCAGCGGCTTGATGCGGGCGCCGGCCGGCGTCCCCAGCAGGCCCACGGTCTCGTCGATGGCGTCGCGCAGACCCTCGACGCTGAAGCGCGCGGGCTCGACCCCCGGGCTCAGCAGGTAGCGCCGCTCGAACAGCAGGCGCCCCAGCATTTCCTGGTCGCCATCCTCGCCGTTGTGGACGGCTTCGAAGGCGCCGCTCGCGCGCAGGGACGCCGCGAGCCGACGCGACGCATCCGCGCGGGCCTGCGACGTGCCGCCGCGGATGCCGATCATCAGCACCCGCGCGGTCGCGCCGTTCTTCAGCTGCTCCAGGAGCACCCGCTGTTCGGCCGTGGGGGAAGAGGGCAGGAACGCCGACAGGTCGGCGACATAGCTGGCGCGCGCGCACAGCCAGAGTCCCAGCGCCATCGCCGCGAGCCAGATCCAGGGCACCGGCTGTCGCCAGCGCCGCGGGATGCCGTCGGGCGTCAAGGCCTGGCCGCCGCGTCGCCCGCCACCGGCTCGATGCGCATGACGGAGGTGTCGCCGTCCGCGAGCGTCATGCGCACTTCGCGCACCTGTCCCTGCCGACCGCTCAGGCGCAGGTAGGACACCTGGCCACGCAGCCGCGCCTCGCGCGGCACCAGCTCCAGCTGCCACTGCTCGGCGCTGCCCTGCACGCTGGTGTCGAAATAGCGTTCGAGCGATTCCCGGTTGCCGGTCAGCGTGCCGCGGATCGCTTCGACGATCACCGCGGCCTCGGGGACGGAGTCGAGCATCGTCGTCTGCGACCGGTTGCCGCGGCTGAGGGTGAGCTGGTTGCCCACCACGGCCATGCGTTCGTGCCGGGGCTTGAGCGTTTCGCGCACGAAGGTGTCCGGCGCGGTGAAGCTCAGGCGGCCGCTGGAGCGCAGGGTCTGGTCCAGCTGCTGCACGCGCCGGTCCTCCACGAACACGGCCTCGCCGGAGCGGGCCTGCGACAGCTGCTGCATCAGCGCAGGCAGGTCGAAGCCCGCCGCATGCGCGCAGCCGAGGGCGGCCAGTCCGAGGGCCAGCAGCGCCACCCGCAAGGCGGCGATCGGGTCAATGAGAGTCGGGGCTCGCATGGGAAGCGTCCTGCGGGCCGGGGCTGCCGGCCCAGAAATCGAAGAAGTTGAACCAGTTGGTCGGCGTGTCGCGGCACTGCTGTTCCAGCAGTTGCACATAGCGCACGACGGCTGCCTGCACGGCGGCATCGCGGGTCGCGCGGTCCACCGACGGGAGGGTGCCCGGCGCTTCGCTGAAATCCGCCAACGGCACGAAGCGAAGCTGGTAGCGGCCGCCACCGAGGTACAGGCCGGCCATGAACAGCACGGGACGGCGCAGCAGCGCGGCCAGCCGGAAGGCACCATCGGAGAAAGCAGCGGGGGTTCCGAGAAAATCGATCCAGTGGGTGCGCGAGCGGCCGGCTGCGCCCGCGGGCTGGGCCGGTCCCTGCAGCGTCCGGTCGGCCAGCAATCCGGCGACGCCGCCCGCATCGAGCCAGTCGCGCAGTTCCAGCATAGCTTCCATCCGGCCAAGGCCGATGACCTTCTGCTCGGTGCCCGGCGCGATGGCGCGCAGCGTGTCGGTCAGCAGGCGCGCATTGTGCTCGTACATCAGCATGGCCACGCGCAGGCCGCGCCGCTCCTCACCCAGCGCGCGCAGCGCCTCGAAGCTGCCCAGGTGGGCGCCCACGAGGAAGGCGCCGCGGCCCGCCTGCAGCACCGCATCGATGTGCTCCGCGCCCACCACGTCGACCTCGAACAGATCGAAATCGCCGCGCAGCAAGTACACGCGATCGAGGATGGTGCAAGCGAAATGGTGGACGTGGGCGTAGCGCTCCCGCCAGCGCGGCGTGCGGCCGAGGACGCGCTGCAGGTAGTCCGCCGAGGCGCGCGCCGCCGGGCCGCCGAACAGCAGGAAGTACAGCGTGATCGGGTGCAGCACCACGCGCGAAGCGCGGCGTCCCAGGGTCACCGCGATCCAGCGCATGAGGCGCAGGGCCGGGGCATTGCTGCGCTCGGCGTGGCTGGCCCATTCCGCAGCGGCGCCGGGGGGAGGTTGGTGTGCGGCGCTCATGGCGATGCGGCGCCCGGCTCCAGCTGCCCGCTGGCGGCGAGCTGGCCTTCCGGCGGGTCGCCTTCCGCATGCCGCCAGACCTCGAAGCGCAGGCGCTCCGCGCCCGGCGCGCTCCAGCGGATCTCCAGGCCGGCACCGGGACGCACCGGCGCCAGGAACTTCACCGCGCTGATGCAGGGCCGCGGACCGAGGGCCGCGGGTGCTTCCCGCAGCAGCAGTTCCAGCACTTCGCCGAGCAACACCACGCCGGGCAGCAGGGGCTGTCCCGGAAAGTGGCCGGCGAATGCCGGGTGGTCGCGCGCCACCTCGATGCGGCGGCTCGTCATGTCAGGCATGGCCCGAGTCTGACAGCAGCCGGGCCACGAGTTCCGTCAGGCGTCCAGCCGGCAGCTTGCCCGTAGGGTCGCGGGGCAGGCTGTCCACCCGCAGGATCCGCCGCGGCAGGAAGGCGGCGTCCACCCGCTCGCGCAGCGCCGCCAGCAGCGCATCGCGGCTGAGCTCCGGCGCCACCACCACGGCGACCAGGCGCACGACCGCTTCGCTGCTGTCGGGCGGGAGCCAGAAGGCGCCGTCGCGCACGCCCTCGATGCTGTTGAGGTGGTGGTTCAGGTGCGCCAGCGAACTGCGCTTGCCGGCCACGTTGACCAGGTCGTTGCTGCGCCCGAGCAGGCGAAAGCGCGTGGGCTCCAGCACGTCCAGCACGTCGGCCAGGCGGGTGGGCTCGGGCACATGCCCGCCGCTGACCCACGACTGTTCGCCGTCGCCCGACAGGACCAGTCCGGGGAAGGTGCGCCACTCCGGCGCTTCGGTGGTGCGCCGCGTGGCCACCTGGCCGGCCTCGGTGCAGCCGTAGATTTCCATCAAGGGCGCGCCGAGCGCCGCCTCGGCGCGTGCCGCCAGTTGCGGCGACAGCGGCGCGGTGGCGCTGATCGTCAGGTCCACCGGCGGCAGCGCGATGCCGTCGTCCAGCAAGGTCTTCAGGTGCAGCGGCGTGGTGACGAGCACGCGGGGCCGCGGCACCGAGGCGAGCACGCGCACGATGTCCTGCGCGAAGAACGGGCGCTCGGTGGCGCAGGCCGCGCCGCCCAGCAGGGCGATCAGCACGGTCGATTCGAACCCGTACATGTGGTGGGCGGGGACAGTGCCGACGATCGTGACTCCACGCAGGTCGGCACGGCCCAGGGTTTCGGCGATCCGCTGTGCTTCCGCCTGGATGTTGACCACGAGCTGGCCCCAGCGCTTGCCATGCGGCATGGGCTGGCCGGTGGATCCGGAGGTGAGCACGTGGGCCACCGCATGGTCCGCGGCAACGAGCGGCATCGCGGGCGCCTTGCCACCGGACGGCGACGGCTCGGGATAGGGGAGCGTGGGCAGGTCGAGTTGCGGCTGGCCCGTGTCGCCCAGCACGTACGCCGCGGGGAACTGGGTGTGCAGGCGGCGCACCATGTCCGGCGTGTGGTTCGGCGGCATCAGCGCGGCCTGGCCCCGCTCAACGGCCGCGCCCAGCGCCAGCGCGAACAGGTAACGGTCCGCCGTCATCGGCAGCACGGGTCCGCCGTCGGGCAGCAGGGGGGCAAGCCGGTGCACGTCGTGCAGGAACTGCCTGCGCGACAGCGGCCGGCCCGCGCGCCAGGCCAGCGGCTCGTCCAGCGAGGCGTGTCCGGCCAGCAGGGGCAGGCCGGCTGCGTGGATGGGCGATGCACTCATGACCGTGGGGCGTCGTGGATCGCGCTGCCCTTGGCGGCGCCGTGGCTGCGGTAGGCCTGCACGGCCTGCAGCAGGCCCACGCGTTCGAATTCGGGATGCAGCAGGTAGCGCACGAGGTACTCGCCGATGAAGAAGGCCGCCGTCAGCACGGGCGTCAGGATGTTCGCGAGCAGGGACCAGCGGGCGAAATCCCCGGCCGCGAACAGCGCCAGCGAGGCCGCGGCCATGCCGAGGAAATAGAGCGTCCACGCCAGCGTCACGTTGCGCGTGTAGCGTGCCATGGCCGGCGTGAGGCCGCTGTGCACGCGGCGGGCGAGGGCGCTCACCAGGGGATCGCCACCCTGCCTGAGGGTGCTGCCGAACCACGCCGCCAGCGCCAGGTGCACGCCCGCATGCTGCGCCAGGTAGAGCCAGCGCGAGGGGATGCCGTGCCCGCCGGCGGCGCGGAGCCCCAGCAGGAGCACGACGAACACCGCAGCGACCGCGAGCGCACGATGGCCGGCGCCCCAGGCAGCGGCCGCGCCCAGCACCACCAGCGGCCCGAGGACGATCACCAGGGACCAGGGGGAGTCCTGCGCCCGGGTCATCAGGGCGTGGGAGCCCGCCGCGTACGCCAGCGCCGCGACGGCAGCGGCCGCCCAGCGCGCGCGGGACCATGCGAGGCCGCCGCGCATGTCAGGTCGTCCGGTGCGCGGCGATGTGGTCCGCCAGGCTCGCGAGCGAGGCGAAGATCTTCTCGTTGTTCTCGTCGTCCGAGCGCAGCTGCACGCCATAGCGCTTGGATACCACGAGCGAGACCTCCAGCATGTCGATGGAATCGAGGCCCAGGCCGTCGCCGTAGAGGGGCTCCAGCGGGTCGATGGCCTCCGGCGCGATTTCCAGATTCAAAGCTTCGACCAGCAGGCTGGCCACTTCGTGAAGCAGTTCTTTGTTGGCGGTCATTGTGGTGCCCGAACCCCGGGCAAGTGAAACGCTGCGATTTTATGCGAGGCGGCCCTGCACCAAGACGAGGAGCGGCGGCGAAACGTAGACAATCACGTGGCGCGTGAGCCGTTCGCCACGCTCATCCACAAAAGCAGTCCCAGAATGTCCGATCCTTCACGCGAGCAGGCACCCAAGGCCTCGGTCCACCTTCCGCATGCGCCCCTGCCCGCGTACTACCGCAGCGACGATGCCGCCGCGCGCGAAGCCTTCCTGCGCCAGACCTTCGACAGCACGGCCGTGGACTACGACCGTCTGGAGAAGATCCTGGGCCTGGGCACGGGTTCGTGGTACCGGCGGCAGGCGCTGCTGCGCGCCGGCCTGCAACCCGGCATGGAGGTCGTCGACGTGGGCATGGGCACGGGCCTCGTGTCGCAGGAGATCCTGAAGATCACGGGCGAGCCGCAGCGCCTGGTCGGCGTGGACCCCAGCCCGGGGATGATGCAGCAGGCGCACTTCGCGCAGCCGGTGGAGTGCCGCATCGGCCGGGCCGAGGAGATCCCGGTGGCTTCGGCCAGCGCGGACTTCCTGGTGATGGGCTACGCGCTGCGCCACATCGCCGACTTCGCCGCGGCGGCCGCCGAATTCCGGCGCGTGCTCAAGCCGGGCGGCCGGCTGCTGGTGCTGGAGATCACGCGCGCCGAGGGCCGCGTGGCGAACCTGCTGCTGAAGGCCTACATGCGCGGCGTGGTGCCGACGATCGCCCGGCTGGTGTCGCGCTCGCCCACGACGCCCATGCTTTGGCGCTACTACTGGGACACGATCGAGGCCTGCGTTCCGCCGGCGCAGGTGCTGGAGACGCTGGCGAATGCCGGGCTGGCCGAGGTCGGCCGGCACGTCGAACTGGGCATCTTCTCGGAGTACCGCGCCCGCGGCGCATGAAGAAAACGAAAGAAGAAGAAAGAAGAATGAGAGGACATCGCTGGATCGCCACGGGCAGCTTCGCCCTGGCCGTGGTGGCTGCCGCGCCCGCAAGCGCCCAGTCCCCGCATCCCGCCGACCGCTGGGAATTCGCCGTCGAGGCAGGCTACCTGGCCAAGGTGAAGAACAACTCGCCGCACGACTACCGCATCGCGCCGGTGCAGGTGGCGTGGCGCAGCCCGTCGATGACGGACCTGTGGCGCTCGCCCGAAGGCGCGCGCCTGACGCTGCGCAACCGGTTCGCGCTGGTGGCCGAGGCGATCGTGCGGGGACCCGAGGACCACTACTTCGCAGTGTCCGGCGCACCGGTGTTCGAGCTGTGGGCGCCCGACCGCAGGACCGCCGGCTTCTTCGAAATCGGCGGCGGCGTCGGCTTCATCAACTCCAAGGGCGTGCCCGGCGGCCAAGGCCAGGACCTGGCCTTCAACTGGTACACGCAGGGCGGGCTGCGCCGCCAGCTGCGCGATGACTTCGCGTTGACGGCCGCGCTCTACTTCACCCACCACTCCAACCTGGGCATGACCAACCCGAACCCAGGCATCGACGTGCTGGGCGTGAACTTCGGCGCGGTCTGGTCCTTCCGGTAGGACTGCGCGGCAGGCTGGCGCGCGTCGCGTCCTAGGCCGACGCTGCCAGGCCGTTGGCGCGTGCAGCGCCCGTCCGGAAGGTGCGCGGGATGCCCGCGGCCGCGACGCCGCTGCGCATGGGTTCCTCGGGCAGTGCCTCGCGCAGCAGGGCACGGGCGTCCAGCAGGCGCGGCAGGGCGATGCCGGTGGTCAGGCCCATGCTCTCCAGCATGAACACCAGGTCCTCGGTGACGATGTTGCCGGAGGCGCCGGGCGCGAACGGGCAGCCGCCCAGGCCGGCCAGGCAGGCGTCGAATTCGCGGATGCCCTGTTCCAGGCCCGCGAGCGCGTTGGCCAGGCCCAGGCCCATGGTGTCGTGCAGGTGCAGCTTGGTCAGGCGCGCGCCGATCGCGTCCTGCACCTCGCGCACGGTGTCGCGCACGAGGGCGGGATGGGCATAGCCCACGGTATCGGCCAGCGCCACGCGATCGGCGCCGGTGGCGGCCAGCGCAGCGGCGACCTGCGCCACGCGCCGTCTCGGCACGTCGCCTTCCATGGAGCAGCCGAAGGCCGTGGCGGCTGCGACGTCGATGCGCATGGGGCGCGACTGCGCACGCACCCAGTCGACGATGCCGCGCACCATCTCGACCTGCGCTTCGGTGCCCTTGTTCACGTTGGCGTGGCTGTGCGTGTCGCTCACCGACACCGGGATGGCCACGACATGGGCGCCCGCTTCGTGCGCCGCGATGGCGCCCTTGAGGTTGCAGGCCAGCGCGCACACGGTCAGGCCGTCGATCGCCAGCGCGCCGCGAACCACTTCGCCCGTGTCCGCCATCTGCGGAATCATGCGCGGCGAAACGAAGCTGCCCACTTCGATCTCGCGCAAGCCGCTGTCGGCGAGCTGGCGGATCCAGCGCAGCTTGGTGTCCGTGGCCATGCGGCCCTGCGCCATCTGCAGGCCGTCGCGCGGGCCGACCTCGCAGACGGTGACCGTGGGATGCGCGCTCATTGGGTAACCTCCCCCAGGCTTGCCCGCTGCGCGGCCTGCGCCTCCCCCCTCCGCAAGCGGAGGGGGCGAGCGCCTTCGGGCGGCCGGGCGGCGCTCATTCGACCTTGATCCCGGCGGTGGTGATGATCTCGCGGGACTTCTGGATGTCGGCGCGGATGAGCGCGGCGAATTCCTCGGGCGTGCCGCCGCCGGCGTCGAAGCCCTGCGCCTGGAAGGCCGTCTTCACCTCGGGGCGCTGCAGCACCTTGTTGATGTCCGCGTTGAGCCGCGCGACGATGGGCGCCGGGATGCCGGCGGGACCCATGACGCCGTAGAAGCTGATGGCGTTGAAGTCCTTGTAGCCGAACTCGGCCACCGCGGGCACGTCCGGCAGGCTGGCGTTGCGCCTGGCGGAGGTCACGGCCAGGGCGCGCACCTTGCCGGAATGGATCATCCCGGCTGCCGACGAGATCGAGGAGCCCGCGAAGTCCAGGTGGCCGCCCAGCAGGTCGGCCAGGGCCGGCGTCGAGCCCTTGTAGGGGACGTGCTGCATCTTGACACCCGCGGTGAGCTGGAGCAGTTCCATCGCGATGTGCACGCCACCGCCGGTGCCGGAGGTGCCGTAGGTCAGCTTGCCGGGCTGCGCCTTCGCGGCCTTGAGCAGGTCCGGCAGCGTCTTGTAGGGCGAGTTCTCCTTGACCAGGATCACCAGCGGCGTGACGGCGCACAGCGCGATCGGCGTGAGGTCCTTGATCGGGTCGTAGGCGACCTTCAGCAGCAGCGGGATCAGCGAGACGTTGTCCGACTGCGCGATCACCAGCTCGTAGCCGTCCGGCTTGGCGCGCGCGGCTTCGGCCAGGCCGAGTGCGGTGCCGGCGCCGGGGCGGTTGTCCGGCACGACGTTCCAGCCGTTCAACTCCGCGAGCTTGGTGGCGATCTGCCGGCCGGTGAAGTCGGTGCCGCCGCCCGGCGTGGACGGGATGATCATGCGGATCGGCCGGGCCGGGTAGTCCTGCGCGAAGGCAGGCCAGGCGGCCAGGGCGCCCGTGGCCAGGGCGAGGCGGTGGAAATCGCGGCGGTTCATGGGGGGCTCCTTGGGCTCTTGTCGTGTCGTGTGCAGCTCAGGCGGCGACGATACCCTGGCGGACCAGGGTGTCGATCCGCGCTTCGTCCAGGCCCATGCCGCGCAGCAGCTCGCGGGTCTGCGCGCCCACGGGCTGCGGGTCCAGGCGCTTGCCGACCTTGCGGCCGTCGAATTCGATGGGCAGCGCGGCGGCGTCGACATGCTGGCCATCGGGCATGGTGGTGGGCAGCAGGGCGCCGCCTTGCTTCAGGTGCGGGTCGTCCAGCAAGTCGTGCGGCTGGCGGATCGGGCCGTACGACAGGCCGGACGCTTCCAGCGCCGCGCACAGCTCGGCCGTCTTCCAGGACTCGAGCACTTCGGCCACGGCGGGGACCAGCCAGGGGCGGGCGGCTTCGCGCTGGATGGCGGTGCGCAGGCGCGCGTCGTCGCCGAAGGATGCCGGCAGGAAGTCGCGGCAGAACGCCTGCCAGTTCGCGTCGCTCACGACGGCCACGAAAACGCGGCCGTCCTGCGTGTCGAAGATGTCGTACACGCCCCAGGGCGGCGTGCGCTTGTCGCCCATGGGGACCGGCGGCGTGCCGGTCAGCTGGTATTGCGCGATGAACTGCGCCACCAGCAGGAGGTTGTTCTCGAACAGGCCCGCCCGCACGTGCCGTCCCCGGCCGGTGCGCTGGCGGTCGTGCAGCGCCGCCAGGGCGCCGACCACGCCGAAGGTGCCGCCCAGGATGTCGTTGACCGAGGGAGCCACGCGTTGCGGCGCGCCGGTGCCGCCGTTGATGTGGGCCATGCCGCCCATCATCTGCACGACTTCGTCGAGCGCGGTGCGCTGCTTGTACGGGCCCGACAGGAAGCCCTTGAGCGAGATGTAGATCAGGCCGGGGTTGGTCGCGCTGAGCGTGGGGTAGTCGAGGCCGTACTGCACCAGGCTGTCGTCGCGGAAGTTCTCCACCAGCATGTCGCAACCCTGGGCCAGTTCGCGCACCAGCGCCTGGCCTTCGGCCGACTTGAGGTCCACCGCGAGGCTCTTCTTGTTGCGGCTGAACACGGGGAAGTAGCCGATGCCCGAGCCCTTGAGCCGGCGCGTGCGGTCGCCGTCCAGCGGCTCCACCTTGATCACCTCGGCCCCCAGGTCGGCCAGCACCAGCCCGCCGGCCGGGCCCATGATCATGTGCGACAGCTCCAGCACCTTGATGCCGCGCAGCGGCAGGGAGTCGTCGGGGAGGTAGGCGGAGGTGTCGGTCATGCAGTCTCGTGGCGGCGCGGAGCGTGCATGTTCCGCGCGGACGGCCATCGTGCCAAGCGATGGTTCGGAACTGGGGCTTTCTCGTTTCGAGACCCCGGGAAACCCCGGACGCCGGCGCCTCAGTCGATGGCGATGGCGCTGGCGCGCAGGTGGGCCACGAAGGCCTGCGCGGCCACCGGCAGCGCGTCGAGGTCGCGCACCGCCACGAAGCTGCGCGGCTGGGCCCAGGCGTCCGACAGCGGCACGAAACGCACGCCCAGTGCGCGCTCCTTGGCCGCCTTCAGGTACAGCGGCGCCACCCCAACGCCCATGCCGCGCCCGACCAGCGTGCAGATGGTCTCGAAGGAACTGACCCGCGCGCGCACGGTGCGCGACGCCCGGGCTTCGCGCGCGGCCTCGTCGAACACCTGCGCGATGCCGCTGTCGCGGCCCAGTTCCACCAGGTCGTCGTCCAGCAGGTCGACATACGCGAGGCTGCGCGCCCGGGCCTTGGCGTGCCCCGCGGGCAGCACGGCTGCCAGCACGTAGCGGCGATAGGGGAACACCTGGAGGCCTTCGTGGCTGGCGAACTCGGAAGCCACGCCCACGTCGGCGAGGCCCTCGCGCACCCCGCGGTAGATCGCCGGCGTGACCCGCTCCTCCACGTCCACCTCGATCTGCGGGCGGTCGGCGCGAAAGCGCAGGATGTCCGCCGGCAGCTCGCCGGACAGCGAGGTGACGCTGGCCAGCACCTTGATGACGCCGCGCACGCCTTCCACGTAGCCGGCCATCTCGCGCTGCATGCGGTCCATGCTTTGCAGCAGGTGGCGCGCGTGATGGGCGAGCGCCAGGCCCGGGGGTCGCCTGTGCGCCCTTGGCGCTGCGGTCGAGCAGGGGCACGCGCAGCTGCGACTCCATCTCGGCGATGCGCTTGCTGACGGCGGAGGGCACGATGTTCTCGCGCGCCGCCGCCCGGGCGATGCTGCCTTCCTCCAAAGTTGCCAGGAACAGGCGGATGGAGACCGGGTCGATGTCGCGCACGTCCGGTGCCTTACATGCCGGAGGCGTAGGGCGCGAAGCCGCGCTGGTTCTCGTCGATCTGCAGCGTGCGCCCGAGTGGCGGGAAGGCGCGCTGCGCGCAGCCCGCGCGGTCGCAGACCTTGCAGCCGGCGCCGATCAGCGTGGCGGCATCCGGGTCCACCAGGTTGACGCCCTTGGCGTACACGAGGCGTTCGGCATAACGCGCGTCGCAGCCCAGGGCCACCGCGAAGATGCGGTTGGGCGATCCGTAGCCGCCCCGCCGGTGCTCCACCGTGCGGGCGATCCACAGGTAGGTGCGGCCATCGGGCATGCGCGACAGCTGCGTGAGCATCTTGCCCGGCTGCGAGAACGCCTCGTAGACGTTCCACAGCGGGCAGGTGCCGCCGTGCCGCGAGAAGTGGAAGTCCGCGGTGGATTGCCGCTTCGACACATTGCCGGCGCGGTCGACCCGCACGAAGAAGAAGGGGATGCCGCGGCCCGGCGCGTGATGCATCGTGGACAGGCGGTGGCCGATGGTCTCGAGGCCGACGCCGAAGCGGTCGGCGAGCAGTTCGAGGTCGTAGCGCAGTGCCTCGGCCGCCTCCTGGAAGCGCCGGTTCGGCAGCACGAGCGCACCGGCGAAGTGGTTGGCGAAACCCAGGCGCGCCAGGCTGCGCGCCTGCGACGTCGTGAACGCATCGGCGGTCGTGAACGAGTCGATCAGCGGGCCGTTCTCGAGAAAGGCGAGCTGCACGCCGAGCTGGAACGCCTGCTGCCCCGGGTCCATGTCGGTGGCCAGGGCAATGGTGCGGGTGGCCGCGTCGTAGCTGCGCAGCGCCTGGTCGGACGTCCGGTTGGCCGCGGTCTCGCGCACTTCGATGCCGTGCTGCTGCCGCAGGTGCTCGCGCAGCCGCGCGAGCAGGTGCGAGCCGCCGGCCGCCGCCTCGGGCGCATCCCCGGTCACGATCTCGTACAGCTGTTCCGCGCGCTCGTCGAGCATGGCCATGTGGTGGTGGCGCGCGTAGAAGAACTCGCGCACTTCCTCGTACGGCTGCAGGGGCGGCGCGGGGTCGCCCTCGGTGCGGTCCCCGTCCGAGTCGGCCGCGAGCGACGACAGCCGGTCCTCTGCCGTGCGCGCGCGCTTGTGCAGGTGCAGCAGCACCTTGGCCACCGAAGGAAGCTGCGACGCGAGCACCTTGGCTTCCGCCTGCGGCACCGCGTCGGCCTCGCGAGGGTCGGCGAACACCGCCTGGATCTCGCTCAGCCGGCGCGCGCTCTCGTCTTCCGAAAACAGCTGCAGGTCGACGCCGTGGGCCGCCTGCAGCCGCAGCAGCACGGGCACGGTCAGGGGGCGCTGGTCGTTCTCGATCTGGTTGAGGTAGCTGGGCGAGATCTTCAGCGACGCCGCCAGGGCGGCCTGGGTCAATCGCTGCTTTTCGCGGAACGTCTTGAGCCGGACGCCCATGTAGGCCTTGGTCATCTTCGCAAGCTTCGCAAATTAACAGGCCCGAATGGGCCCCGCCGGCTAGTTTAGCCGTTGTCTTGTGCCGCCGGTTTTGCGAAGATTGCGATGTTATGAGCGAACCCAATCGACCCACGAGCACCGCGGACCTGGACCTCTGGAAAAAGGCAGCGGCCAAATCCGCGCCGGGAGGCGATCCCGCCGCCCTGGACTGGGTGACGCCCGATGGCATCACCGTCAAGCCGCTGTACACGGCGGCCGACCTGCAGGGGCTCGCGCACGTCGACACGCTGCCCGGCTTCGCGCCCTACCTGCGCGGCCCGCAGGCCACCATGTACGCGGCGCGTCCCTGGACCATCCGCCAGTACGCCGGTTTCTCCACGGCCGAAGAGTCGAACGCCTTCTACCGCAAGGGCCTCGCCGGCGGCGGCCAGGGCGTGAGCGTCGCCTTCGACCTGGCCACGCACCGCGGCTACGACAGCGACCACCCGCGCGTGGTGGGCGACGTCGGCAAGGCGGGGGTGGCGATCGATTCGGTCGAGGACATGAAGATCCTGTTCGACGGCATCCCGCTGGACAAGGTGTCGGTCTCCATGACCATGAACGGCGCCGTGCTGCCGGTGCTGGCGGGCTACGTGGTGGCCGCCGAGGAACAAGGTGTGAAACAGGACCAGCTGTCCGGGACCATCCAGAACGACATCCTCAAGGAGTTCATGGTCCGCAACACGTACATCTATCCGCCGGAACCTTCCATGCGGATCGTGGGCGACATCATCGAGTACACGGCGAAGAACATGCCGAAGTTCAACTCGATCTCGATCTCCGGCTACCACATGCAGGAGGCGGGCGCGAACCAGGCGCTGGAACTGGCCTTCACGCTGGCCGACGGCAAGGAGTACGTGAAGACCGCCACGGCCAAGGGCCTGGACGTCGATGAATTCGCCGGTCGCCTGTCCTTCTTCTGGGCCATCGGGATGAATTTCTATCTCGAGGTCGCCAAGATGCGCGCGGCGCGGCTGCTGTGGTGCCGGATCATGCGGGGCTTCGGCGCGAAGAACCCCAAGAGCCTGATGCTGCGCACGCACTGCCAGACCTCGGGCTGGTCGCTGACCGAGCAGGACCCGTACAACAACGTCGTGCGCACCACGATCGAGGCGATGGCCGCGGTGTTCGGCGGCACGCAGTCCCTGCACACCAACAGCTTCGACGAGGCCATCGCGCTGCCCACCGAATTCAGCGCCCGGATCGCCCGCAACACGCAGCTGATCATCCAGGAAGAAACGCACATCACCAACGTGATCGATCCCTGGGCCGGCAGCTACATGATGGAGAAGCTGACCCAGGACATGGCGGACGCCGCCTGGACGATCATCGAGGAAGTCGAGGCCCTGGGCGGCATGACCAAGGCCGTCGATTCCGGCTGGGCCAAGCTGAAGATCGAGGCCGCGGCGGCGCAGAAGCAGGCGCGCATCGATTCCGGCCGCGACGTGATCGTCGGGGTCAACAAGTACAAGCTGGCGCAGGAGGACGCGCTGGAGATCCGCGAAGTGGACAACGTGCAGGTGCGCGAGCAGCAGATCGCGCGCCTGCACCAGATCAAGGCGAAGCGCGACGCTGGCAAGGTGCATGCGGCGCTGGAAGCGCTGACCACCGCCGCGCGCACCGGCAAGGGCAACCTGCTGGACCTGAGCATCCAGGCGGTGCGCCTGCGGGCGACCGTGGGTGAAGTGAGCGATGCGCTCGAGAAGGTGTTCGGGCGCCATCGCGCCGATACGCAAAAGGTGACCGGTGTGTATGCAGCTGCCTATGACTCGGCCGAAGGCTGGGAGAACCTGAAGAAGGAAATCGCCGCCTTCGGCGAGGAGCAGGGCCGCCGCCCGCGCGTGATGGTCGCCAAGCTGGGCCAGGACGGCCACGACCGCGGCGCCAAGGTGGTGGCCACGGCCTACGCGGACCTGGGCTTCGACGTCGACATGGGCCCGCTGTTCCAGACGCCCGAGGAGTGCGCGCGCCAGGCCATCGAGAACGACGTGCACGCCGTGGGCATCAGCACCCTCGCCGCCGGCCACAAGACGCTCGTGCCCGCGATCATCGCGGAGCTGGAGAAGCAGGGCGCCACCGACATCATCGTGTTCGTCGGCGGCGTGATCCCGCAGCAGGACTACGAGTACCTGTACAACGCGGGCGTCAAGGGCATCTACGGCCCCGGCACCCCGATCCCGGCCAGCGCGAAGGACGTGCTGGAGCAAATCAGGAAGGCTGTCGCGCAATCGTGAACCTGGCCGCGGCCATCGTCGGAGCGCCCGGCGCTGCGCAGCGCCGCGCGATCGCCAAGGCCATCACGCTGCTGGAGTCCACCCGCGCGGATCATCGCGCGCAGGCGGACGCCTTGCTGACCGAGCTGCTGCCGCACACCGGCCACAGCTTCCGGCTCGGTATCAGCGGCGTGCCGGGCGTGGGCAAGAGCACCTTCATCGAGGCCCTGGGGCTGGCGCTGATCGCTGACGGGCACCGCGTGGCGGTGCTGGCGATCGACCCGTCCTCCAGCGTTTCCGGCGGCTCGATCCTGGGGGACAAGACGCGGATGGAGCACCTGTCGGTGCAGCCGCAGGCCTATATCCGGCCCAGCCCCTCGAGTGGAACGCTGGGCGGCGTGGCCGCCAAGACGCGCGAGGCGATGCTGGTGTGCGAGGCCGCGGGCTACGACATCGTGATCGTCGAGACGGTGGGCGTGGGCCAGAGCGAGACGGCGGTCGCGGGCATGACGGACATGTTCGTGCTGATGCAGCTGCCCAATGCCGGCGACGACCTGCAGGCGATCAAGAAGGGCGTGATGGAGCTGGCCGACCTGGTGGTGATCAACAAGGCCGACATCGATCCCGATGCGGCGACGCGCGCGCAGGCCCAGATCACCAGCGCGCTGCGCATCCTGGGCCAGCATGGCCATCCCGACCATGCGCACCACGACCAGGCGCTCTGGCACCCGCAGGTGCTGCAGCTGAGCGCGCTGAAGTCGCAGGGCGTGGACCGCTTCTGGCAGGCCGTGACGACCTTCCGAAGCCTGCAGGAATCCAGCGACCGGCTCGCGGCACGGCGGCGCCACCAGTCGCTGGACTGGATGTGGGAGCGCATCGAAAGCGGCCTGAGGCAGGCATTCCGTCAACACGCAGGCGTGAAATCGCTGCTGCCGAAGATGACCAGGGAAGTGGAACAGGGGCGCGTCGCGGCATCCACCGCCGCGCGCCAGCTGCTGCAAGCGATGCAGCGAACCGATTGAACAAGAGAGAGCCCGAGGAACAACCATGCACGACATCCTGGAACAACTGGAGAAGAAGCGCGCCGCGGCCCGCCTGGGCGGCGGCGAGCGGCGCATCGACGCGCAGCACAAGAAGGGCAAGCTGACGGCCCGGGAACGGCTCGAACTGCTGCTGGACGAGGGCACCTTCGAGGAATGGGACATGTTCGTGGAGCACCGCTGCACGGACTTCGGCATGGAGAACAGCAAGGTGCCGGGCGACGGCGTGGTCTCCGGCTACGGCATGATCAACGGACGCCTGGTGTTCGTCTTCAGCCAGGACTTCACCGTGTTCGGCGGCGCGCTGTCGGAAGCGCACGCCGAGAAGATCTGCAAGGTGATGGACCAGGCCATGAAGGTCGGCGCGCCGGTGATCGGCCTGAACGACTCCGGCGGCGCGCGCATCCAGGAGGGCGTCGCCTCCCTGGGCGGCTACGCCGACGTGTTCCAGCGCAACGTGATGGCCTCGGGCGTGGTGCCGCAGATCAGCATGATCATGGGCCCCTGCGCGGGCGGCGCGGTGTACTCCCCGGCCATGACCGACTTCATCTTCATGGTCAAGGACAGCTCGTACATGTTCGTGACCGGCCCCGAAGTGGTGAAGACCGTGACGCACGAGGAAGTGACCGCGGAAGAGCTGGGCGGCGCGAGCGCCCACACGACCAAGAGCGGCGTGGCGGACCTGGCCTTCGAGAATGACGTGGAGGCGCTGACCATGCTGCGCCGCCTGTACAACTACCTGCCGCTGAACAACCGCGAGAAACCGCCGGTGCGGCCGAGCAACGATCCGGCCGACCGCATGGACTTCTCGCTCGACACGCTGGTGCCGGACAACGCGAACAAGCCGTACGACATGAAGGAGCTGATCCTCAAGACGGTCGACGACGGCGACTTCTTCGAACTGCAGCCGGACTACGCCAAGAACATCCTGATCGGCTTCGCCCGCATGGAAGGCCAGAGCGTGGGTATCGTCGCCAACAACCCGCAGGTGCTGGCGGGCTGCCTGGACATCAAGAGCTCGATCAAGGCCGCGCGCTTCGTGCGCTTCTGCGATGCCTTCAACATCCCGGTCCTCACCTTCGTCGACGTGCCCGGCTTCATGCCCGGCACCTCGCAGGAATACGGCGGCATCATCAAGCACGGCGCCAAGCTGCTCTACGCCTATGCCGAGTGCACGGTGCCCAAGATCACGGTCATCACGCGCAAGGCCTACGGCGGCGCCTACGACGTGATGAGCTCCAAGCACCTGCGCGGCGACGTCAACTTCGCCTGGCCCAATGCCGAGATCGCGGTGATGGGCGCCAAGGGCGCGGTGGAGATCATCTTCCGCGAGGACAAGGGCGACCCGGCCAAGCTGGCCGCGCGCGAAGCCGAGTACAAGGCGCGCTTCGCCAACCCGTTCGTGGCGGGCGCGCGGGGGTTCATCGACGACGTGATCCTGCCGCACGAAACCCGCAAGCGCATCTGCCGTTCACTGGTCATGCTGCGCGACAAGAAACTGGAAAACCCGTGGCGCAAGCACGGGAACATTCCCCTCTAGGCGTCCCGCCCCGAATGGAAGTGTCCTCATGGCCCTGACCCTCCACTACCACCCGTACTCCCGCGCGGCCGGCACGATCTGGGCGCTGGAGGAGGCAGGCGTGCCCTACGAACTGAAGATCGTCGACATCCTGAAAGGCGAACAGAAGCAGCCGGGGTTCGTCGCCCTCAATCCCATGGGCAAGCTGCCGACGCTGGTCGACGGCGACGTCGTCGTGACCGAGTCCGCGGCCATCGCGCTGTACCTGGCCGACCGTTATGCAGCGGGCCGGCTCGCGCCCGCCCTGGACGATCCGCGACGCGGCACCTACCTGCGCTGGTCCTTCTTCGCCCCCAGCGTCATCGAGCCCGCCGTGATGGCGAAGGGCTCGGGCTGGGAAGTGAAGGAGGTCGCGGCAGGCTGGGGCAACTACGCGTCCGTGCTCACCGCCAGCGAAAGCGCCATTGCCAAAGGCCCGTTCCTGCTCGGCAAGGACTTTTCCATGGCCGACGTCGTGTTCGGCGGCCTGCTTCGTTTCCTCCTGTCGTTCAAGCAGATCGAACCCACGCCGGCATTCACGGCGTATGTCGATCGGCTGGACGCCCGTCCGGCCTACCAGCGCGCCGATGCGCGCAACCAGGCCATGCGCAAGGAACTGGGACTCCAGTAATCATCATGTTCAACAAGATCCTCATTGCCAATCGAGGCGAAATCGCCTGCCGCGTGATCGTCGCCGCCCGCAAGATGGGCATCAAGACCGTGGCCGTGTACTCGGACGCCGACCGCGATGCGCGCCACGTCGCGCTCGCCGACGAGTCCGTGTTCATCGGTCCGGCGCCCAGCCGCGAGAGCTACCTGGTCGCCGACAAGATCATCGCGGCCTGCAAGCAGACCGGCGCGCAGGCGGTGCATCCCGGCTACGGCTTCCTGTCCGAGAACGAGGAGTTCTCCCGGCGCGTGGAGGCCGAGGGCATCGTCTTCATCGGCCCCAAGCACTACTCCATCGCGGCCATGGGCGACAAGATCGCGTCCAAGAAGCTGGCCAAGGAAGCGAAGGTCAACACCATCCCCGGCTACAACGATGCCATCGAGACCGCCGAGCAGGCGGTGAGCATCGCCAAGGACATCGGCTACCCGGTGATGATCAAGGCCAGCGCCGGCGGCGGCGGCAAGGGCCTGCGGGTGGCCTTCAACGACAAGGAAGCCTTCGAAGGCTTCACCTCCTGCCGCAACGAGGCGCGCAACAGCTTCGGCGACGACCGCGTCTTCATCGAGAAGTTCGTGGAGGAGCCGCGGCACATCGAGATCCAGGTGCTGGGCGACTCGCAAGGCAACGTGCTGTACCTCAACGAGCGCGAGTGCTCGATCCAGCGCCGCCACCAGAAGGTGATCGAGGAGGCGCCGTCGCCCTTCATCAGCGAGGCGACGCGCAAGGCCATGGGCGAGCAGGCCGTGGCCCTGGCCAAGGCCGTGAAGTACCAGAGCGCGGGCACGGTGGAGTTCGTGGTCGGCAAGGACCAGAGCTTCTACTTCCTGGAGATGAACACCCGCCTGCAGGTGGAGCATCCGGTCACGGAATGCATCACGGGCCTGGACCTGGTGGAGCTGATGATCCGCGTGGCGGCGGGCGAGAAGCTGCCGCTGACGCAGGCCGAGGTGAAGCGCAACGGCTGGGCCATCGAGTGCCGGATCAATGCCGAGGACCCGTTCCGCAGCTTCCTGCCGTCCACCGGCCGGCTGGTGCGTTTCCAGCCGCCGAAGCCCAGCATGTGGGCCTCCGACACCGAACACCTGCAGGGGGTGCGCGTGGACACCGGCGTGGGCGAGGGCGGCGAGATCCCGATGTTCTACGACTCGATGATCGCCAAGCTGATCGTGCACGGCACCGACCGCAACGACGCGATCGCCAAGATGCGCGAGGCGCTCAACGGCTTCGTGATCCGCGGCATCTCGAGCAACATCCCTTTCCAGGCCGCGCTGCTGGCGCACCCGAAGTTCGTCGCCGGCGACTTCAACACCGGCTTCATCGCCGAGCACTACGCCAGCGGCTTCAAGGCGGAGGACGTTCCGCACCACGACGAGGACTTCCTGGCCGCCATCGCCGCCTTCGCCAACCGCAAGGCGCTGGAACGCTCGGCCGGCATCACCGGCCAGATGCGCGGCCACGAGTACAAGGTGCGCGATGAATACGTGGTGGTGAAGCTCGGCGCCGATGGCCAGCACCAGTACCAGCCCGCCATCGTGACCTCGTTCGAATCGTCGACGGGCAGCGCCGTGGTCGAAACGAACGGCAAGCGCTACGCGATCGCGAGCCGCTGGCACCTGGGCGGGCTGCGCATGCGGGGCACCGTCAACGGCGAGGCTTTCACCGCGCAGGTGGAGCGCGGCATCGGCAAGAACGCACTGGCCTATCGGATCGGCCACAACGGCACGCGCCTGGAGGCGCTGGTGCTGTCGCCGCGCGCGGCGGAGCTGTACAAGCTGATGCCCTACAAGGCTCCGCCCGACCTGAGCCGCTTCGTGCTGTCGCCGATGCCGGGCCTGCTGGTCGACGTCGCCGTGCAGCCGGGCCAGAAGGTGCAGGCCGGCGAGCGCGTGGCGGTGATCGAGGCGATGAAGATGGAGAACGTGCTCTTTGCCGCCGCCGACGGGGTGGTGGGCAAGGTGCTGGCCAGCAAGGGCGAGTCCCTGGCGGTGGACCAGCCGATCGTGGAGTTCCAGTGATGAGCGCCGCACGTCCCTTCAAGGTCCTGGGCATCCAGCAGATCGCCATCGGCGGGCCGGACAAGGTCAGGCTGCAAAAGCTCTGGGTCGACCTGTTCGGCCTGGAGGTCACCGGCACCTTCCGCAGCGAGCGCGAGAACGTGGACGAAGACATCTGCGCCCTCGGCACCGGGCCGTTCAAGGTCGAGGTGGACCTGATGCAGCCGCTGGACCCGGACAAGAAGCCCGCGGTGCACGCGACGCCCCTGAACCACATCGGCTTGTGGATCGATGACCTGCCGACGGCGGTCGAGTGGCTCACATCGCAGGGCGTGCGCTTCGCCCCCGGCGGCATCCGCCGCGGCGGCGCGGGCTTCGACATCTGCTTCGTGCACCCCAAGGGCAACGACGAGTTCCCCGTGGGCGGCGAGGGCGTGCTGATCGAACTGGTCCAGGCCCCGCCCGAGGTCACCGCTGCGTTCAAGTCGTTGGCCGCGCGCAGCTTTTAAGCAGCACTTTCGGCCGCGGGCGGCGGGTTTGCGTGCTTCCTTGCCATTTCCGCTCGCGTCTCTGCGCGGCTGCGGCCAGAATGGTCCGCAGCTCGACAATGGACCAGCCCAATCCGATCCAGCCCGGTGCCCGGGCTCCGTCATCGCCTGCGATCCGGGGCTGGCCGGGCGTTGATGCTGCCTCCAGGCGGCACAGCGGGACGCCAGGATGAGCGAAAAAGGCCTACCCGCGGGCGCCGCCGAAGCCCAGGGACCGGACGATGCCGGCGGCAACCCGTCCGCACCCCAGCCTGCTGTCTTTGCTCCCGGTGGAGAGCGTCTCTCCGAGCCGGAACTGAAGGCGCTGTCTCCCCAGGAGATCCTGTGGCGCCACCGCTCGGTGGCCGGTCTCCCGGACGCGCTGATCCTGATCGTCGACGGCGAGCTCCGCGACGGCGAGAGGATCCAGGCTTTCCTGGCCGACGCCGGCTACCGGCGCTTCGTGCAGGCGGACGACCCCGGCAAGGCCCTTGCGCTGATGCGCGGCGAACTGCCTGGCGTGCTGTTGCTGGACCTGGAACTGGCCAAGGCCGGGGGCATGCAGCTGCTGGCCAGCCTGCGCGACGACCCGGAGCTGCGGCACGTGCCGGTCATCGTGCTGTCAGGCAGCGCGGATCCGCAGGTGAAGCGGTTGGCGCTTGCCGCGGGTGCGATGGACGTCCTGTCGAAACCGGTCGATCCCGCCGAGCTCGGCCTGCGCCTGCGCAACCTGCTGGCCGCCAGCGCCTACCGCGACTACCTGGGCCAGCATGACGCGCTCACCGGTCTTCCGAACAAGCAGCGCTATCGCAAGGAGGTGGCGCAGGTGCTCGCGGCGGCCGCCAGCGCCGGCAACGACGGGGCGTTGCTGCACGTGGGCATCGATGCCCTCGGCCGCATCAACGACGCCCTCGGCCGAGCCGTCGGCGACCAGCTGCTCCAGCGGGTCGCCAGGAGCCTGGCGAGCTGCGTGCAGACCGAGGCCGGCGGCGAGCTCAGCTCGGACCGGCACAACCCGACGCTGTACCGCTTCGATGGGGACGAATTCGCGGTGATCGTCCCCTTCATGGAGGGGGTGCACAGCGCCGCGGCCTTCATCACCAAGCTGCTGGAGGACGCCACGGTCAACTTCCAGCGCCCGGGCGCGCCGGAACTGTTCGTCACCTGCAGCGTGGGCGTATCGGTGTTCCCAACCGACGGCATGGACCCGGACCGGTTGATGCGCAATGCCGGCCTGGCCCTGCGGCACGCCAAGCTGGCCGGCCCGCACCGCTACGAATTCTTCTCACCCGCCTTCGACGAGAAGGCGCAGAGCCGCCTGGACCTGGGCGCCGAATTGCGGCACGCCATCGCCCGCGACGAGATCGAGCTGATGTACGAGCCGCGGGTGGAACTCGCCACCGGCCGCGTGGTCGCCGCGCAGACCATCGTGCGTTGGAAGCACGCGTCCGGCCGCATCGTGGAGGGCGACGAGCTGATGGAACTGGCGGGTGGCTCGGAGATGGACGTGGCCCTGACGGAGTGGGCCTTCGAGCAGCTGCGCAAGCACATGAAGAACTGGCGGGGCGCCGGGCTGCAGCCGATCGCCACCGGCCTCAAGGTTTCGCTGGCCAACATGCGGCCCGGCGATCTGGGCCGGCTCGTGAACGCCGCGATCGAGGCCGGGATCGACCCGCACCACGTCACGCTCGAACTGCAGCACGTGGAGGCCATCGAGGGTCTCTCCCCGCAGGAATCCGCAGCGATGGCGGCGCTGCGCAAGAAGGGGGTGCGGCTGGCGCTCGATCGCTTCGGCGGCGACGCCTCCGTGGTGCACCTGCGCAAGTTGATGTGCGACGAAATCAAGGTGGACGCGTCCTTCGTGGCCGACCTGGAGAAGAACGCCTCGGTGCGCGGCATGCTGCTGGGCATCGGCGACCTTGCCGGCCGCGTGCACCTGTCCTGCGTGGCCTGCGGCGTGGACAATGCGGCGCAGCTCGCTTTCCTGAGCAAGAACGGCTGGGACCAAGGCCAGGGCCGCATCTTCGGCGAGCCCCTGTCGGGCCTGGCCTTCGCGGCGAAGTGGCTCACCCGCAGCGGCAAGCCGCAGCGCGTGCCGCATTTCGGCGAGAGCGCCTGAGTGAGCGCGGGCGGGCCTCGGCCGGCTAGTGGAATCCACCGAGAGCGGGGCCGCGCGCGGGGAGCGTAGACTGGACTGCGGTCCACCCGGGCCAACCGAGCTCAGGAGGCCTTCTTGCAGCCGACGAACATCGCCAATCCGGCGTACTTCCACAAGGTGGTGGATTGCCAGTGGGCGTGCCCCGCGCACACCCCCGTGCCCGAATACATCCGGCTGATCGCGCAGGGCCGCTACGGCGATGCCTACATGATCAACTGGGTGTCCAACGTGTTCCCCGGCATCCTCGGGCGCACCTGCGACCGGCCGTGCGAGCCGGCATGCCGGCGGGGCCGCGTGGAGGAGAACAACTCCGGTGACCCGGAACCGGTGGCCATCTGCCGCCTCAAGCGCGTTGCCGCCGACCTGAAGGACGACGTGCGCCAGCACATGCCCAAGCCCGCGCTGCGCAGCAACGGCAAGCGCATCGCCTGCATCGGCGCGGGACCCGCGTCGCTGACGGTCGCGCGCGACCTGGCACCGCTGGGCTACGAGGTCACGGTGTTCGACGGCGAACAGCGTCCCGGCGGCTTCATCCGCACGCAGATTCCGCGCTTCCGGCTGCCCGAGGAGGTGATCGACGAGGAAACCGGCTACGTGCTGGACCTCGGCGTGAAGTTCGTGGCGGGCCAGCGCATCGACTCGATGAAGGCGCTGCTGGCGCAGGGCTACGACGCCATCTTCGTTGGCTGCGGCGCGCCGCGCGGACGCGACCTCGAGATCCCGGGCCGGCGCGAGGCGGCGGCCCAGATCCACATCGGCATCGACTGGCTCGCGTCGGTGTCCTTCGGCCACGTCACGCAGATCGGCAAGCGCGTGATCGTCCTGGGCGGCGGCAACACCGCCATGGACTGCTGCCGCTCCGCGCGGCGGCTGGGCGGGGACGACGTGAAGGTGATCGTCCGCAGCGGCTTCGAGGAGATGAAGGCCTCGCCCTGGGAAAAGGAGGATGCCATGCACGAAGGCATCCCCATCCTCAACTACCACGTGCCCAAGTCCTTCGTCCACGACGGCGGCCGGCTCACCGGCATGAACTTCGAGGTGGTGCGCGCGGAATACGACGCGCAGGGCCAGCGCAAGCTCGTGCCCACCGGCGAGCCGGATGTCTTCTTTCCCTGCGACGAGGTGCTGATCGCGGTCGGCCAGGAAAACGCGTTTCCCTGGATGGAGCGGGATTGCGGCATCGCCTTCGACCGCTGGGGCCTGCCGCAACTGGACAAGTCCACCTTCCAGTCCACCCTGCCGCACGTGTTCTTCGGTGGCGACTCCGCCTATGGTCCGAAGAACATCATCACCGCGGTGGCGCATGGCCACGAGGCGGCAATCTCGATCGACAAGCTGCTGCACGGCGAGAACCCGCGCCTGCGGCCGGCGCCCACCGTGAACCTGATGTCGCAGAAGATGGGCATCCACGAGTGGAGCTACCACAACGAGACCTCGGTCGACGCCCGGTTCCGGGTGCCCTGGGCCGAGGCGGAGAAGGCGCTGGCGAGCATCCGGGTGGAGGTGGAGCTGGGCTTCGATGCCGCCACCGCCTTCAAGGAAGCGCAACGCTGCCTCAACTGCGACGTGCAGACGGTGTTCAACCAGAGCGCCTGCATCGAGTGCGATGCGTGCGTGGACATCTGCCCGATGGACTGCATCACCTTCACCGCGGACGGCGACGAGCCCGACCTGCGCCAGCGCCTGAAGGCGCCCGCGCTGAACCTGGCGCAGGACCTCTACGTGTCCGGCGAGCTGAAGACCGGCCGCGTGATGGTGAAGGACGAGGACGTCTGCCTGCACTGCGGACTGTGCGCCGAGCGCTGCCCCACCGGCGCCTGGGACATGCAGAAGGTGCTGTTCAAGAGCGCGATGGCGGGTGCGGGTTGCCGGGACAAGGCGCCGCATCCCACACAGGAGGCCCTGGCATGAAGCGCATCGAGGCGGTCAACGATTTCGTCGTCAAGTTCGCCAACGTCAACGGCTCGGGCTCGGCCTCGGCCAACGAGCTGTTCGCGAAGTCCATCCTGCGCATGGGCGTCCCGGTCAGCCCGCGCAACATCTTCCCCAGCAACATCCAGGGCCTGCCCACCTGGTACGAGGTGCGCGTCAGTGAGCAGGGCTGGCTGGGCCGGCGCGGCGGCGTCGACCTGATGGTGGCGATGAATCCGCAGACCTGGGATGCCGACGTCGCGGAGCTGTCACCCGGCGGCTATCTCTTCTACGACAACACGCGGCCGGTGCCGCCGGCGGCCCTGCGCGCGGACGTGCAGGTGATCGGCATGCCGCTCACGGAGATCTGCAACGCGGTCTATTCCGATCCGCGCCAGCGGCAGCTGTTCAAGAACATCGTCTACGTCGGCGCGCTGTCGGTGCTGCTGGAGATCGACCCGGCGGAAATCGAGAAGCTGTTCGGCGAGCAGTACAGGGGCAAGGAAAAGCTGCTCGCGTCCAACGTGCAGGCGCTGCAGCTGGGACGCGAGTTCGCGCAGGAGCACCTGCAGTGGCCGCTGGGCATCCGCGTCCGGCGGGCCGACCGCGTGGGCCAGCGCATCTTCGTCGACGGCAACAGTGCCGCGGCCCTCGGCTGCGTGTACGGCGGCGCGACCGTCGCCGCCTGGTATCCGATCACGCCTTCGTCCTCGGTGGCCGAAGCCTTCCAGCGCTACTGCGGCAAGTTCCGCGTCGATCCGGACACCGGGCAGAACCGCTATGCCATCGTGCAGGCGGAAGACGAGATCGCCTCCATCGGCATGGTGGTGGGCGCGGGATGGAACGGCGCGCGCGCCTTCACCGCCACGTCGGGCCCCGGTGTTTCGCTGATGACGGAGTTCATCGGGCTCGCCTATTTCGCCGAGATCCCGGTCACGATCATCGACGTGCAGCGGGGCGGCCCTTCCACCGGCATGCCCACGCGCACGCAGCAGGCCGACATCCTGTCCTGCGCCTACGCCTCGCACGGCGACACCAAGCACGTGCTGCTGCTGCCCGAGGATCCCCACGAATGCTTCGAGCACGCGGCACGGGCGCTGGACCTGGCCGATCGGCTGCAGACGCCCGTGTTCGTCATGACGGACCTGGACATCGGCATGAACCAGCGCCTGTGCGAGCCCTTCGAATGGACGGGGGACGCCTACGACAAGGGCAAGGTCATGACCGCCGAGGAACTGGAAGCCGGCAAGGACTTCGGCCGCTACAAGGACGTGGACGGCGACGGCATCCCCTGGCGCACGCTGCCTGGAACCCACCCGTCCAAGGGCTCCTACTTCACGCGTGGCACCACGCGCGATCCATATGCGCGTTATTCGGAGCGGGGCCCCGACTACGTCTACAACATGGAACGGCTGCTGCGCAAGATCCGCACGGCCGCCACGCTCGTGCCGCAGCCCCTGGTGCGGCGCGCCGGACAGGAGACGCCGCTGGGCGTCATCTACTTCGGCTCGACCAGCCCCGCGATGCAGGAGGCACTGGACGTGCTGGCGGCGCAGGGCGTGCACCTGGACGCGATGCGGCTGCGCGCCTTCCCCTTCCCGGACAGCGTCGCCGACTTCATCGCGAACCACGAGCGCGTGTTCGTGGTGGAGCAGAACCGGGATGCGCAGATGCGAACGCTGCTGGTCAATGAACTGGAGATCGATCCGGCGCGGCTGGTCAAGGTGCTCCACTACGACGGCACGCCGATCACCGCGCGCTTCATCGCGCAGGCCATCACGGCGCAGGTCGAACCGCCGGGAGAAAGCAGCATGAGCCGCCGGGCCGCTCCCCAGGCGAATACCGCAGTGCTTCGCACGGAGGTTGCCAAATGACCTACATCGCCAAGCCGCACCTGCACCATCCCAGTCTGGAGAAGAACCGGGTGGGCTACACCCGGCGCGACTACGAGGGCAAGATCTCCACGCTGTGCGCCGGCTGCGGCCACGACTCGATCTCCGCGGCCATCATCCAGGCCTGCTGGGAACTCGACATCGAGCCGCACCGGGTCGCCAAGCTCTCGGGCATCGGCTGCAGTTCCAAGACGCCCGATTATTTTCTCGGCGCCTCCCACGGTTTCAACACCGTGCACGGGCGCATGCCATCGGTGCTGACCGGCGCCAACCTCGCCAACCGTGACCTGCTGTACCTGGGCGTGTCGGGCGACGGCGACTCGGCCTCCATCGGCCTGGGGCAGTTCGCGCATGCCATGCGCCGAGGCGTGCGCATGGCCTACATCGTGGAGAACAACGGGGTTTACGGCCTCACCAAGGGGCAGTTCTCCGCCACCGCCGACAGCGGCAGCAAGAGCAAGAAGGGCGTGGTCAACAGCGACAGTCCGGTGGACCTGGTCGCCATGGCCCTCCAGCTGGGCGCGACCTACGTCGGCCGGGGCTTTTCAGGCAACAAGGCGCAGCTGGTGCCGTTGATCAAGGGCGCCATGGCACACGGCGGAGCGGCCTTCATCGACGTCATCAGCCCCTGCGTCGCCTTCAACAACCACCCCGGCAGCACCAAGAGCTACGACTACGTGCGCGAGCACAACGAGGCCGTCAGCCGCATCGACTTCATCACGCCGCGCGGCGAGATCACGGCGGAAGCGGCGCCGGGCGAGGTGGTCGACGTGCGCCAGCACGACGGCTCGCTGCTGCGCCTGCGCAGCCTGCATCCCGACTACGACCCGACGGACCGCTACGCGGCGATGGCCTTCATGCAGGCCCACCATGCGCGCGGCGAGGTCCTCACGGGGCTGCTGTACGTGGACCCGCTGGCCACCGACCTGCACACGGCGCTGAACACCACGGCGCGACCCCTCAACACGCTGGAGTCCCCGGAGCTCTGCCCGGGCCTTCCCGCGTTGAACAGAATCAACACATCGCTGCGGTAGCAGCAGATCCCCGGCACAGGGAGGCCGCCGCAGTCCACCGCAAAGGAGCTTGCCATGGCGGAACGCACCGTTTTCCAGTCCATCCCCAAGAGGCACGTCCTCAGCCTGGGTCCGCATGCGAATGTCTGGGAGGCCGCCTGCGCCATGACGCGGGCCAATTGCGGCAGCATCCTCGTGATGGAGCCGCCCGATCGCCTGCTGGGCATCGTCACCGAGCGCGACCTGATGACGCGGGTGCTGGCCCGCGCACTGGACCCCAAGCAGACCACGCTGCTGCAGATCATGACGCACCAGCCGCGCTGCGTGCCGCCCGAGACCAAGGTCTCGGATGCCGTGCTGATCATGATCGAGCGTGGCTTCCGCCACCTGCCCATCGTGGGGGCCGACCAGAAGATCCTGGGGGTCTTTTCGGTGCGCGATGCCCTGCCGCGCGAGATCGGCACGGCGCTCAGCCAGGCCGAGTTCAACGAACAGGTGAACGACGCCCTGGGCTGAACCTCGGGGCACGCCCTAGCCAGCGTTGCGCCTGGCCCGTGCGCGGGCCAGGGCGGCTTCGATCACCGCCTTCTTGCGCGCGAGTTCCGCGCCCTCGGCGCCATGGGTGAGGGCGGGCAGGTCGGCCAGCTTGGCCTGCGCCTTCTGCTCCATGCGTTCGGCATGCTCCACGGTTTCGCGCTGCTTGCGCGCGGTGCGGGCTTCGTAGCGCTGCAACGCTTCGTCGGCTTGCGCAGCGGACCACGCGTTCCAGCCCGTGCGCTCGCCGCTCGCGTTCTCCAGTGCGATGCAGTCCACGGGACAGACCGGCACGCACAGTTCGCAGCCGGTGCAATAGGGCTCGATGACGGTGTGCATGCGCTTGTTGCCGCCCAGGATGGCGTCGGTGGGGCAGGCGTCGAGGCACAGCGTGCAGCCGATGCACCAGTCCTCGTCGATGACGGCCACCGTGCGCGGGGCTTCCACGCCCAGGTCGGGATCGAGCGGAATGGGCGGCCGGCCGCTGAGTTCGGCCAGCCGCACGATGCCCTGCGCGCCGCCGGGCGGGCACCGGTTGATCGCGGCCTCGCCGGCGGCGATCGCCTCGGCGTAGCCGGCGCAATCGGGGTAGCCGCAGCGCGTGCACTGCGTCTGGGGCAGGGCGGCGTGCAGGCGCGCCGCCTGCGGGTTCACTTGCGGCGGGCGCGCGCCGTGGTCGTGGCTCGCGCCTTGACGGGGGTCTTGCGGGCGGCAGCGACCGCGGTCTTGCGCGTCGTCTTGCGGCCCGCGGCCGCCGGCTCGTTGAACCGGAGGATGAAGTCGCGCACCTGCGGATACACAACTTCGCGCCAGCGGCGGCCGCTGAAGATGCCGTAGTGGCCGGCCCCCTTCACTTCCAGGTGCTTCTGGCGGTCCTTGGGCACGTTGTAGCAAAGCTGGTGCGCCGCTTCGGTCTGGCCGGAGCCGGAGATGTCGTCGAGCTCGCCTTCGATGGTGAAGTGCGCGGTGGTGCGGATGTCCTCGGGCCGCACGCGCTCCAGTTTGCCTTCCGGGTTGCGCACGTCCCAGGTGCCGTTGACGAGGTGGAACTCCTGGAACACGACGCGGATGGTGTCGAGGTAGTAGTCCGCGTCCATGTCGAGCACGGCGTTGTACTCGTCGTAGAACTGGCGGTGCGCCTCGGCGCTGGCGTCGTCGCCCGCAATCAGGTGCTTGAAGTAGTCGTAGTGGCTCGAAAGGTGGCGGTCCGGGTTCATCGCCACGAAGCCCGAGTGCTGCAGGAAGCCGGGGTAGACGCGGCGGCCGGCGCCCGGGAAGCTGGTCGGAACGCGGTAGATCACGTTGTTCTCGAACCAGTCGTGGCTCTTGTTCATCGCCAGGTTGTTCACCGCGGTCGGCGACTTGCGCGCGTCGATCGGGCCGCCCATCATGGTCATGGTCAGCGGGGTCTTCTCGCCGCGGCTGGCCATCAGGGACACGGCGGCCAGCACCGGCACGGTGGGCTGACATACGCTGATCACGTGGCAGTTGCCGTACTCCGCCTGCAGGTGGCGGATGAACTCCTGCACGTAGTTCACGTAGTCGTCGAGCTGGAACGCGCCGCTCTCGAGCGGCACGATGCGCGCGTTGCGCCAGTCGGTGATGTAGACCTTGTGGTCGTGCAGCATGGACCGCACGGTGTCGCGCAGCAGGGTCGCGTAGTGGCCCGAAAGGGGCGCCACGATCAGCACCGCGGGCTGCTCCTTCAGCTTGCGCAGCGTTTCCGGATCGTCGGAGAAGCGCTTGAAGCGACGCAGCTCGCAGAAGGGCTTGTCGATCTCGATGCGTTCGTGGATGGCGACGTCGATGCCGTCGATGTGGACGGTGTTGATCCCGAACTCCGGCTTCTCGTAGTCCTTGCCCAGCCGGTACATCAGGTCGAAGCCGGCGGACATGCGCTGCGCGAACGGATGCTGCCCGAACGGCGAAAGGGGGTTGCTGTACAGCTTGGACGCCGCCTGCGCGAAGTCGGCAAACGGCTCCATGAGGGAGCGGTGAGCCTCGTAGATCTGGTAGAGCATGGGTGTCCTGGATTGTTGCAGTGCAATATACCAGCCGCGCGCCTGCGCCGCATCAGGTAGAACTACGGATGAGCTTACGTCGACTCGGGCGTGTCAGACTCGCGCAAGTCGCCCGCGGTCGCTGGGCAGGATGATGCAACTGAACAGACGCAGATGGATCGCGGCCGCCACGGCGGCGCTCACCGGAGGAACCGTGATGCTGGACGAAGCTGGCGCCGCCGCCGCGGCCGGGCTGGGCGGCCTGGCCCGCAGCCCGCGCATGCCGGTGCTGTTCCTGGGCCATGGCAGCCCGATGAACGCCATCGAGGACAACGAATTCCGCCGTTCCTGGCAGGCCCTGGGGCAGGAGTTCGGCAAGAGCCATCCCCGGCCGCAGCTCATCCTGTGCATTTCCGCGCACTGGCTGACGCGCGGCTGGTACCTGACCGGCATGGCGCAGCCCAAAACGATCCACGACTTCGGCGGATTTCCGCAGGAGCTGTTCGACCAGCAGTACCCCGCGCCGGGATCGCCGGCTGTGGCGAAGCAGATCGCCGCCGGCATCGCGCAACCGCAGGTCGGGCTCGATGCGCAGGAATGGGGCCTGGACCACGGCACGTGGTCGGTGCTCAAGCCCATGTTCCCGAAGGCGGACATTCCCGTGCTGCAGCTGAGCATGGACTACGCACGCCCTCCGGCGGAGCATTTCGCCCTCGGCCAGCAACTGAAAGGGCTGCGCGAGCGCGGCGTGCTGATCGTCGGCAGCGGCAACATCGTGCACAACCTGCGCGCGGTGCAGCGCAATGCCAGTGCGACCCAGGCCTATCCCTGGGCCTTCGAGTTCGATGCCAAGACGGCGGAGTTGCTCGAAAAGGGCGCCCTGGCGGAACTGGCGGACTTCCAGAAGTCGGGGACGCTGGCGCAGATGGCCCATCCCACCCACGACCACTACCTGCCGCTGCTGCACGCGGCGGGCGGCGTGCACCCCGGGGAGAAGCTGCGCTTCTTCAACGACCGCTTCCAGGCGGGATCGATCGCCATGCGTTCGGTGGTGTGGGGCTGAGGCGCGGCTAGATCGCCTGGATGACCGAGGGGCCGATGGCGTGCGGCGTCTCGCCCGCGATGCCGAGCATGGAACGCGCGACGGCTTCCGCCACCTCGATGCCGTCCACGCCGGCCGACATGATCCCGCCCGCGTAGCCCGCTCCCTCGCCGGCCGGATAGAGGCCGCGCACGTTGAGGCTCTGGTACTGACGGTTGCGCGTGATCCGCAAGGGGGACGAGGTGCGTGTTTCGACGCCCGTGAGCACGGCGTCCGCCATCGCGAAGCCCCGGATCTGGCGCTCGAACGCGGGGATGGCCTCGCGGATCGCATCGAGCACGTAGGTGGGCAGGCTCTCTTGTCCCGGCTGCGCCAGGTCGGCCATGCGCACGCCCGGCTTGTACGAGGGCTGCACGCTGCCGAGGGCGCTGCTGCGCTGCTTCTTCACGAAGTCGCCCACCAGCTGGCCGGGGGCGACGTAGCCGCCTTCACCGAGTTCGTAGGCGCGCGACTCCCAGATGCGCTGGAAGCGCATGCCGTCCAGCGGGTTGACCGGCCCTTCGGACAGGCCGTCCTGCCGGTAGTCCTGCGGCGAGATGCCGACCACGATGCCGGCATTGGCGTTGCGCTCGTTGCGCGAGTACTGGCTCATGCCGTTGGTGACCACGCGCCCGGGCTCCGAGGTCGCCGCCACCACCGTGCCGCCCGGGCACATGCAGAAGCTGTAGACGCCGCGGCCGTTGCCGGCGTGGTGGACCAGCTTGTAGTCGGCCGCCCCGAGGATCGGGTTGCCGGCGCTGGCGCCGAAGCGGGCGCGGTCGATCACGCCCTGAGGATGCTCGATCCGGAAACCCACCGAGAAGGGCTTGGCTTCCATGAAGACGCCGCGCTCGTGCAGCATGGCGAAGGTGTCGCGCGCGCTGTGCCCCAGGGCCAGCACCACGTGGTCGCTGCGCAGCTGCTCGCCTGAGGCGAGCGTCACGCCGCGCAGCTGCAGTCCCTCGCCTTCGCGCTCGATGCGCACGTCGGTGACCTGCTGGCCGAAGCGGATCTCGCCCCCCAGCGCGACGATGTCGGCCCGCATCTTCTCCACCATGCTCACCAGGCGGAAGGTGCCGATGTGCGGCTTGCTGACGAACAGGATCTCGTCGGGCGCGCCCGCCTTGACGAATTCGTTGAGCACCTTGCGGGTGAGGTGGCGAGGGTCGCTGATCTGGCTCCAGAGCTTGCCGTCGCTGAAGGTGCCGGCGCCGCCTTCGCCGAACTGCACGTTCGAGTCGGGATCCAGCACGCCGCGGCGCCACAGGCCCCAGGTGTCCTGGGTGCGCTGGCGCACCTCCTTGCCGCGTTCCAGCACGATGGGCCGCAGCCCCATCTGCGCCAGCAGCAGCGCGGCGAAGATGCCGCAGGGGCCGAAGCCGACCACCAGCGGGCGCGGGCGTTCCTGCGCGTGGAAGTCCGCCGGTGCGTGGCCCACGAACCGGTAGCGCGTGTCGGGCGCGGGCTTCACATGCGCATCGCCATACGAGGTCGTCAGCACCGCCGCTTCGTCGCGCACTTCGCAGTCGATCGTGTAGATCAGGACGATCGCCGATTTCTTGCGGGCGTCGTAGGCGCGCCGGAAGACGGTGAACGCCAGCAGGTCCGCGTCCGCGATGCCCAGGCGCGCCGCCACCGCCGGACGCAGGGCGTCCTCGGCATGGTCCAGGGGCAATCGGAGTTCGGTGATTCTCAGCATGGCGGGCGGGGCGGATCCTGAATGCAAATCGCCGCCCGCAGGCGGCGATGGCAGCAAGCTGCGGGGCTTCAGCCGCCCTTGCGGGGACGCTTGCCCGGGTTCTTCTTGCTGCGGGTGTGGGAGCCGCGCTCCAGGCTCACCTTCTGGCCGTGGCCGGTGGTGTTGGTGCGGCCGCTCGGGGCCACGGCCTTGGGAGTGGCCTTGCGGTCTGCTTCGGTGACGATCTTGTTGCCCATGACGGCTCCGTTGAGTTCTGGTTGGAAAAGGGAAGGAACCCGCGATTATCCCTCAGGCAGGGCCGGCCGCGCCGCCAGCCACCGCAGCGCCCCTTCGGCGGCCGCCCGGCCCGTGGCGAGGCAGGCGGTCAGCAGGTAGCCGCCGGTGGGCGCCTCCCAGTCCAGCATCTCGCCCGCGCAGAACACGCCGGGCAGGGCTCGCAGCATGCCGCGCGAATCCAGGGCCTCGAAGCGCACCCCTCCCGCGGTGCTGATCGCCTCATCCAGCGGGCGCGGCCGGGCCAGGGGAATGGGTAGGGCCTTCAGGGCGCGCGCGAGTTCCGCCGGATCGGCCAGCTGTTGCGGCGACAGCAGCTCGTGCAGCAGCGCCATCTTCAGTCCGGCTATGCCGAGCCGGCTCTTCAGGTGCGTGGACAGGCTGCGCGGGCCGCGCGGATGGCGCGTTTCGGCCAGCACCTGGTCGGCGCGGTGCTGCGGCAGCAGGTCGACGATGAGGGTGGCATGGCCTTCGCACGCGATCTGCTCACGCAGGCGTGCGCTCAAGGCGTAGACCAGGCTTCCTTCGATGCCGGTGTCGGTGACGACGAATTCGCCGCGCTGGGCCGTCGCATCGTCCGGCAGCCGGGCCGCGACCGTCTTCAGCGGCTGCCCGGCGAAGCGCTGTCGCAGGTGATCGCTCCAGCCGCTGCGGCCCGGCCCGGTGGGCGCGACATCGAAGCCGCAATTAGAGGGCTTCAGGGCGGCGACGTCGACACCGCGCTGCTGCAGCCACGGCACCCACGCACCATCCGAGCCGAGGCGTGCCCAGCTGGCGCCGCCCAGGGCCAGCAGCGTGGCGTCGGCCGAATGCGTCACACGGCCGGCGGACGTCGCGAAGCTCAGCGCGTCCTCATCCGTCCACCCCGTCCAGCGATGGCGCGTGTGCACCCGCACGCCCGAAGCGCGCAAGCGATGCAGCCAGGCGCGCAGCAGCGGCGCGGCCTTCATGTCGGTGGGAAAGACTCGGCCCGAGGTGCCGACAAAGGTGTCGATGCCGAGGCCCGCCGCCCATGTGCGGACGGCGTCGCCGTCGAAGGCCTCCACCGCGGTGCGCAGGGCCTCGCTGCGTTCGGCGTAACGCGCCAGCAGTTTCGCCGTCGGTTCGGAGTGGGTGAGGTTCAGGCCGCCTCGGCCCGCCAGCAGGAACTTGCGGCCCACCGAGGGCATCGCGTCGAACAGGTCGACTTGCGCGCCGCCCCGCGCCAGGACTTCCGCGGCCATCAGGCCGGCCGGCCCGCCGCCGATCACGGCGACGCGGGCGGCCGGCGGGACGTCCTTACTGGACGACCTTGGCAATGCTCTCCGCCACGTAGTCGATGTTCTTGGTGTTCAGCGCGGCGACGCAGATGCGGCCGCTCTCGATGCCGTAGACACCGAATTCGTCGCGCAGGCGGACCATCTGGTCCTTCGTGAGGCCGGAGTAGCTGAACATCCCCACCTGCTGGGCGATGAAGCTGAAGTCGCGTTGCACGCCCTTGGCCTTGAGCCTGTCCACCAGGGCCCCCCGCATCTGCTTGATGCGCACCCGCATCGCGGCCAGTTCCTTCTCCCACAGCGCGCGCAGTTCCGGGGTGTTGAGGATGGTCGCCGCGACCTGGCCACCGTGGGTGGGAGGGTTGCTGTAGTTCGTGCGGATCACGATCTTCAGCTGCGACAGCACGCGCGCGGCTTCGTCCTTGCTGGCGCACAGCACCGACAGCGCGCCGACGCGCTCGCCGTACAGGCTCAGGCTCTTGGAGAAGGAGGTGGAGACGAAGAAGTCCTCGCCCGAGGCGATGAACTTCTGCACCGCGAGGCCGTCCTCGGCGATGCCCTGGGCGAAGCCCTGGTACGCCATGTCGAGGATGGCGACGAGCTTGCGGGCCTTCACCGCGGCGATGACCTGGTCCCATTGCGCCGGCGTCATGTCGTAGCCGGTGGGGTTGTGGCAGCAGGCGTGCAGCACGACGATGGTGCCGGCGGCGGCGACGTTCAGCGCCGCCAGCATCGCGTCGAAGTGGATGCCGCGCTTGTCCGCGTCGTAATACGGGTAGGTGCCCACCTCGAAGCCGGCATCGCGGAAGATTCCGCGGTGGTTCTCCCAGCTCGGGTCGCTGATCAGCACGGTGGCCTTGGGGTTCAGCTTGTGCAGGAAGTCGGCGCCGATCTTGAGGCCGCCGGTGCCCCCGAGGGCCTGCACCGTGGCCACACGGCCGCTCTTGACCGGCTCGGATTCGGCCCCAAATACCAGGCTCTTGATCGCGGCGTCATAGGCCGCGATGCCATCGATCGGCAGGTAGCCCCGGGCCGCATGGGCCGCCATCATCTTCTCTTCCGCTTTCTGCACGCACTCCAGCAGCGGCAGCTTGCCGTTGTCGTCGTAATAGACCCCCACGCCCAGGTTCACCTTCCTGGGATTGGTGTCGGCGACGAACTGCTCGGTCAGACCCAGGATCGGATCGCGGGGCGCCATTTCGACGGCGTTGAAGAGAGACATGGGGTTCCTTGGATGCGGTGGCAAAGACGCCCGGCCTGTTGTACGCTGGCCGGCTGCCCGCAATTTTAATGGGTCGACCCAGTACATACCCGAATGAGCGCAATACCCGAGACCAAAGCAGGCCAGCAGGAAGAGAAAAAGGGCGAGTTCGTCACGTTCGACGACTCCCCGTTCGAGCTGTTCATGCCTTACCCGCCGGCCGGGGACCAGCCGCAGGCGATCGAGAAGCTGGTGGAAGGTGTCAATGACGGCGAGGTGTTCCAGACCCTGCTGGGCGTGACCGGCTCCGGCAAGACCTTCACCATGGCCAACGTGATCGCCCGCCTGGGCCGGCCGGCCATCGTGTTCGCGCCCAACAAGACGCTGGCGGCGCAGCTCTATAGCGAATTCCGCGAGTTCTTCCCGAAGAACGCCGTCGAGTACTTCGTGAGCTACTACGACTACTACCAGCCGGAGGCGTACGTCCCCCAGCGCGACCTGTTCATCGAGAAGGACAGCTCGATCAACGAGCACATCGAGCAGATGCGGCTGTCGGCGACCAAGAGCGTGCTGGAGCGGCGCGACACGGTGATCGTGGCGACGGTGTCCGCGATCTACGGCATCGGCGCCCCCGAGGACTACACGCAGATGCGCTTCATCGTGCGGGTGGGCGACAAAATCGGCCAGCGCGACGTGATCGGCCAGCTGATCCGCATGCAGTACAACCGCAACGAGCAGGATTTTTCCCGCGGCACGTTCCGTGTCCGCGGCGACACGATCGACATCTTCCCGGCCGAACACTCGGAGCTGGCGATCCGCATCGAGCTGTTCGACGACGAGATCGAGTCGCTGCAGCTGTTCGACCCGCTCACCGGCCGCATCCGGCAGAAGGTGCCGCGCTTCACGGTCTACCCGTCGAGCCACTACGTGACGCCGCGCGAGAAGGTGGTCTCGGCGGTGGAATCGATCAAGCTGGAGCTGAAGGACCGGCTGGACTTCTTCGTCAAGGCGGGCAAGCTGGTCGAGGCCCAGCGCCTGGAGCAGCGCACCCGCTTCGACCTGGAGATGCTCAGCGAGCTGGGCCACTGCAAGGGCATCGAGAACTACACGCGGCACCTGTCCGGCGCCCCGCCAGGAGCGCCGCCCTCGACCCTCACCGACTACCTGCCCAAGGACGCGCTGATGTTCCTGGACGAGAGCCACCAGATGATCGGCCAGCTGAACGGCATGTACGCCGGCGACCGCGCGCGCAAGGAGACGCTGGTGGAGTACGGCTTCCGGCTGCCGTCAGCGATGGACAACCGGCCGCTGAAGTTCGAGGAGTTCGAGACGCGCATGCGCCAGGTGATCTTCGTCTCCGCCACGCCCGCCGACTACGAGAAGACGCATGCCGGCCAGGTGGTGGAACAGCTGGTGCGCCCCACCGGCCTGATCGATCCGGAAGTGGAAGTGCGGCCGGCGACCCACCAGGTCGACGACGTGCTGCAGGAAATCCGCATGCGCGTGGACAAGCACGAGCGCGTGCTGATCACCACGTTAACCAAGCGCATGGCGGAGCAGCTCACCGACTACCTGAGCGACAACGGCGTCAAGGTGCGCTACCTGCACAGCGATATCGACACGGTGGAGCGGGTGGAGATCCTGCGCGACCTGCGGCTCGGCCAGTTCGACGTGCTGGTGGGCATCAACCTGCTGCGCGAGGGCCTGGACATCCCCGAGGTATCGCTGGTGGCCATCCTGGACGCCGACAAGGAGGGTTTCTTGCGTGCCGAGCGCTCGCTCATCCAGACCATCGGCCGTGCCGCGCGCAACCTCAACGGCAAGGCGATCCTGTACGCCGACAGGATGACGGATTCGATGAAGAAGGCCATCGACGAAACCGATCGCCGCCGGGCCCGGCAGGTGGCGCACAACGAGGCGCATGGCATCACGCCGCGCAGCATCCAGAAGCAGATCCGCGACCTCATCGACGGCGTCTACAGCGAGAAGGCGAGCAAGGAACAGGAAAAGCAGGAACTGCAACGCGCAATGGTCGAGGACCTGTCCGAGAAGGACATTTCCAAGCGGATCAAGCAGATGGAAAAGCAGATGCTGGAGCACGCCCGCAACCTGGAATTCGAGAAGGCCGCCCGGGTGCGCGACCAGCTCGCGTTGCTCAAGGAGCAGGCCTTCGGCGCCGTCGTGCACGACAACGTGGTGCCCATCGAAGCCGCCAAGAAGAAGTGAACGACATGGCTGCCATTTCTGCGTCGTGATGCGCAACGTCATCCCGCGCCACTACTCGGTGCTGATGGTCTGCATGGGCAACATCTGCCGCAGTCCAACGGCGGAAGGCGTGTTCCGGCACCTGGTGCGCCAGGCGGGCCTCGACCACCGCATCCACGTCGATTCCGCCGGCACCCACGACTACCACGTGGGCTCGCCGCCCGACGAACGCAGCCGCCGCCATGCCTCCCTGCGGGGCTATGACCTGTCGGACCTGCGTGCGCGGCAGGTGCAGGCGCGTGATTTCGAGCGCTTCGACCTGATCCTTGCCATGGACTGGGAGAACCTCACCTTGCTGGAGCAGGACTGCCCGCCGGAACACCAGCGCAAGCTCAAGCGACTGATGGCATTCGCGCCGCGCGGGCTGGGCGAGGAGGTCGCCGACCCCTACCACGGGGGGCAGCAAGGCTTCGAGACCGTGCTGGATCACGTGGAAGCCGCGTGTGCCGGACTGCTGGCGCACATCCGCGCCGAGCTCCGCGTCTGAGACAATTGGTGCACCGCAGAAAGACCTGAGTACCCGAGCTGGGCGGTGGGTTTTCGGGTATACTTGACGGAAACAGTCAGGAAACCCACTTAAGAGTCCAACACAGCCGGGCGGCGTCGTCCGGTCAGAGGGCCGGCGCCAGCCGGAGCATGGGTGGAGACGGCCTGGGCGGCGGGTGCCGCGGCAGGTAAGGCAAGCAAGCCAGCAACAAGGAGCTAGCGATGCGTCTCACGACCAAAGGCCGCTTTGCGGTCACCGCGATGATCGATTTGGCACTGCGCCAGAACAATGGTCCCGTCACCCTGGCGGCGATCAGCCAGCGCCAGCAGATCTCGCTGTCCTACCTGGAGCAGCTGTTCGGCAAGCTGCGCCGGCACGAACTCGTCGAATCCACCCGGGGCCCGGGCGGCGGCTACACGCTTGGCCGCAAGGCCGCGGAAATCACGGTGGCCGACATCATCGTCTCGGTGGACGAGCCGATCGATGCCACCCAGTGCGGCGGCAAGGAAAACTGCCAGGGCGACGGCGGCCGCTGCATGACGCACGAGCTGTGGTCGCAACTGAACCAGCGCATGGTCGAGTTCCTCGATTCCGTCACGCTGCAAAAGCTGGTGGACGACCAGCTCGCCAAGGGCATGCAGATCGAGGACAAGCCCGCGCCCAAGCGTGCGATCTCCAGCGCCCCGGTGGTCAAGCCCATTCGCGTGAACGCGCCCAACTCCGTGTTCGCGCTCGGCAATTCCCTGGTCAAGCAATAAGACAAGACGGTCAGACAACGATGGACATGACGCCCCATTTCCCGATCTACCTGGACTACGGCGCGACGACGCCCGTCGACCCGCGCGTGGTCGACGCCATGATCCCCTGGTTGCGCGAGCACTTCGGCAACCCGGCCTCCCGGAGCCACGCCTGGGGCTGGGAGGCCGAAGAGGCGGTGGAGAAGGCACGCCAACAGGTCGCCGACCTGGTCGGTGCGGACCCGCGCGAGATCGTCTGGACCTCGGGAGCCACCGAGTCCGACAACCTGGCGCTCAAGGGGGCGGCGCATTTCTACAAGACCAAGGGCAGGCACCTGATCACGGTGAAGACCGAGCACAAGGCCGTGCTGGACACCACGCGGGAGCTGGAGCGCCAGGGCTTCGAGGTCACCTACCTCGACGTGCAGGAAGACGGCATGCTGGACCTGGAGCAGTTCAAGGCGGCGATCCGTCCCGACACGATCCTGGCCTCGGTCATGTACGTGAACAACGAGATCGGCGTGATCCAGGACATCCCCACCCTCGGTGCCATCTGCCGGGAAAAGGGCGTGCTGTTCCACGTCGACGCAGCGCAGGCGACGGGCAAGGTGGACATCGACCTGAAGAAGTTGCCGGTCGACCTGATGAGCCTGGCGTCGCACAAGACCTACGGCCCCAAGGGCATCGGCGCGCTGTACGTGCGCCGCAAGCCGCGCGTGCGGCTGGAGGCGCAGATGCACGGCGGCGGCCACGAGCGCGGCATGCGCTCGGGCACGCTGCCCACCCACCAGATCGTGGGCATGGGCGAAGCCTTCCGGATCGCCAGGGAAGAAATGCAAAAGGACCGGGAACACGCCCGCCGCCTCCAGCAGCGCCTGCTGGAAGGACTGAAGGACGTGGAACAGGTCTTCATCAACGGCAACCTGGAGCACCGGGTGCCGCACAACCTGAACATGAGCTTCAACTTCGTCGAAGGCGAGTCGCTGATCATGGGCATCAAGGGCCTGGCGGTGTCGTCGGGTTCGGCCTGCACCTCGGCCTCGCTGGAGCCCAGCTACGTGCTGCGCGCGCTGGGCCGCAGCGACGAACTGGCGCACAGCAGCCTGCGCATGACCATCGGCCGCTTCACGACCGAGGAAGAGATCGACTATGCGATCGGCACGATCAGGCAGAACGTCGCCAAACTGCGGGAGCTGAGCCCCTTGTGGGAGATGTACCAGGACGGCATCGACATCAGCACCATCCAGTGGACCGCCCACTGAAGAAACGAACACCGGAGTACCACCATGGCCTATTCGCAGAAAGTCGTTGAGCACTACGAGAACCCCCGCAACGTCGGCTCCTTCGAGAAGGGGGACGAGAGCGTCGGCACCGGAATGGTCGGAGCCCCCGCCTGCGGCGACGTGATGAAGCTGCAGATCAAGGTGAACCCGCAGACCGGCGTGATCGAGGACGCGCGCTTCAAGACCTACGGCTGCGGCTCCGCCATCGCCTCCAGCTCGCTGGTGACCGAATGGGTGAAGGGCAAGACGCTGGACCAGGCCGCTTCGATCAAGAACGCCCAGATCGCCGAGGAGCTGGCGCTGCCGCCGGTGAAGATCCACTGTTCCATCCTGGCCGAGGACGCCATCAAGGCGGCCGTCGACGACTACAAGAAGAAGCACGCGAACTGAAGGCAATGGCAGTGACTTTGACCCAAGCCGCGGCGCGGCACGTGACGCGCTACCTTGCCAAACGTGGCAAGGGCGTTGGCGTGCGCCTGGGCGTGAAAACCACCGGCTGCTCCGGCCTGGCCTACAAGCTGGAGTACGTCGACGACCTGGCGCCCGAGGACATCGTCTTCGAGAACCACGGCGTCAAGCTGCTGGTGGACCCGAAGAGCCTGGCGTACATCGACGGTACCGAACTGGACTTCGTGCGCGAGGGCCTGAACGAAGGCTTCCGGTTCAACAACCCGAACGAGCGCGACCGGTGCGGCTGCGGAGAAAGTTTCAGGGTGTGACCCACCCCCGAAGCGCCTGCGGCGCTTCCCCCTCGAGGGGGCGCCACCGGCGGCCCGGCAAAGCCGGTTCCGCGGTGGCCCTGGATGTCCTTCCCTGAACATGAATCTGCACTACAGCGACTTCGAGCTCTTCGGCCTGCCGCAGCGGTTCGCGCAGGAACGCCCCGAGATCGACCAGCGCTGGAAGGAGTTGCAGCGCGAAGCCCACCCCGACCGCTTTGCCGCGCAGGGCCACACCGCGCAGCGCGCGGCGCTGCAGTGGTCCGTGCGGATCAACGAGGGCTACCAGCGCCTGAAGGACCCGCTCAAGCGCGCGGCCTACCTGTGCGAGCTGCTGGGCGCGCCGATCGACGCCCACAGCAACACCGCCATGCCGCCCGCCTTCCTGATGGAGCAGATGGAATGGCGCGAGGCCCTGGACGATGCCGATGGCGAGGAAGCGCTGGAAGCGCTGTCCGACCACGTCCTGGCGCGCCGCAAGGAGATGCTGGCGGACATCGAGCGGCTGCTGGACGTGGACGGCGACGCTGCCGCCGCGGCGCAGCAGGTGAGAGCCCTCATGTTCATCGAGCGCTTTGCGCAGGACGTGGAGTCGCGCCTCGCGCAACTGGGACAATAGCGGCCCCAGAAGAATCACCATGTCCCTGCTGCAGATCTCCGAACCGGGCGCTTCGCCCGACCCCCACCAGCGCCGCATCGCCGTCGGCATCGACCTCGGCACCACGCATTCGCTGGTGGCCGCCGTGCGCAACGGCATCGCCGAGTGCCTGCCCGATGCCGAAGGACGGGTCATCCTGCCCTCCGTCGTGCGCTACCTCGGCGGGGGTCGCCGCCAGATCGGGTTCGACGCGCACGCGGCGCAGGCCGAGGATGCGGAGAACACGGTCGCTTCGGTGAAGCGCTTCATGGGTCGCGGCCTGGCCGACATCGCCAACCGCGCCAAGCTGCCGTACCGCTTTGCCGACCACCCGGGCATGGTCACGCTGCACACGCGCGAAGGCGAGAAGTCGCCCGTGGAAGTCAGCGCGGAAATCCTCGCCACGCTGCGCCATCGCGCGGAAGACACCTTCAACGACGACCTGTACGGGGTGGTGATCACCGTCCCGGCCTACTTCGACGACGCCCAGCGCCAGGCGACCAAGGACGCCGCGCAGCTGGCCGGCCTCAACGTGCTGCGCCTGATCAACGAGCCGACCGCCGCCGCCATCGCCTATGGCCTGGACAACGGCAGCGAAGGCGTCTACGCCGTGTACGACCTGGGCGGCGGCACCTTCGACATCTCCATCCTTCGCTTGTCGCAGGGCGTGTTCGAAGTGGTGGCCACCGGCGGCGACTCCGCGCTGGGTGGCGACGACTACGACCAGGCGCTGGCCGACTGGCTGCTGCACCAGGCGAGGATCGCGCCGGAGTCGCCGTCCGAAAAGGCGGCCATCAAGATGCTGGCCAGGCGGGTCAAGGAGCAGCTGTCGCAGCAGGACGCGGTCAACGTGCCGGTGTCCGCGGGTGGCCGCACCGTGGAGGTTCGCGTCTCGCGCAAGGACTTCGAGCTGGAGACGGGCGATCTCACCGCGCGCACCATGGGTTCCGTGCGCAAGGCCTTGCGCGATGCGAAGCTGGCCAAGGACGAAGTCAAGGGCGTCGTCCTGGTGGGCGGCTCGACCCGCATGCCGCAGGTGCGCCGCGCGGTGGGCGATTTCTTCGGGCGCGAACCACTGATCAACCTGAATCCCGACGAGGTCGTCGCGCTGGGCGCCGCCATCCAGGCCAACCAGCTGGCGGGCAACAACCCGCAAGGCGAACTGCTGCTGCTGGACGTGATCCCGCTGTCGCTGGGCATCGAGACCATGGGCGGCCTGGTCGAACGCATCGTGCCGCGCAACGAGACCATCCCGACCGCCAAGGCGCAGGACTTCACGACCTTCAAGGACGGCCAGACGGCGATGGCCATCCACGTGGTGCAGGGCGAACGCGACCTGGTGGCGGACTGCCGCAGCCTGGCGCGCTTCGAACTGCGCGGCATCCCTCCCATGGCGGCGGGCGCGGCGCGCATCCGCGTCACCTTCACCGTCGACGCCGACGGCCTGTTGAACGTGTCGGCGCGCGAGCAGGGCAGCGGGGTGGAGGCGCGCATCGACGTGAAGCCCTCCTACGGATTGTCCGACGAGCAGATCGCGACGATGCTGCGGGAAAGCTTCACCACGGCCGAGGCCGACATGAAGGCCCGTGCGCTGACCGAGGCCAGGGTGGATGCCGAGCGCATGATCATCGCCACGCAGAGCGCACTGGACGCCGACCGCGACCTGCTGGACGAACAGGAGCGCCTCGACATCGAGGCGTTGATGGCCACGCTGCGCGAAACCGCAGGAGCGAGCACGGATGCCGCCGTGATCGAAGCCGCGGTGCAGGCGCTGGCCAGGGGCACCGAGGCCTTCGCCGCCCGCCGCATGAACGAGGGCATCCGCAAGGCCCTTGCAGGAAAGAACCTCGAGGCCATCTGAGTCCCATGCCCGTCATCAAGATCCTGCCCCATCCGGAATACTGTCCCAACGGTGCCGAGGTGAAGGCGCCCGCGGGCACCTCCATCTGCGAGGCGCTGCTGGACAACGGCATCGCCATCGAGCACGCCTGCGACATGAGCTGTGCCTGCACCACCTGCCACGTGATCGTCCGCGAAGGCTTCGCCTCGCTCAACGAGATGGACGAGAACGAGGAGGACATGCTGGACCGCGCCTGGGGCCTGGAGCCGAACTCGCGCCTTTCCTGCCAGGCGATCCTGGAGCAGAAGGACCTGGTGGTCGAGATTCCGAAGTACTCGATCAACCACGCCAAGGAAAAGCACTGACGCGGTGAACGCTGGGGTTCGCCTTCGGGCTCACCCCAGCCTACGAACGAGCCGCATCTGGCTCCACCCGCCTTCCCAAGAGAGACGGGACCGTCTTGAAGGGGCCGGTAGGCTGGCGGTGAGCCCGAAGGCGAACCCCAGATCTGCAAGTGACAGCGCCTACTCGTAGTTCTTCCCAGTCGCCAGCAGCTCCGGCGTGCCGATGACGGCGTTCAGCCCGTCGAAATCCAGCATCTCCTTGCGCAGGGCCGCGGTCGTTCCGTCCCGGTGCAGCGTCCCGTAATAGCGCTGCAGCGTGTGCGTCACCGCGCGCGCCGTGCCACCCGGGAAGATGACGATGCGAAAACCGAACTGCCCCAGCTCGCGGGCACTGAGGATCGGCGTCTTGCCGCCTTCCACCATGTTGGCCAGCAGGGGGACGCGCGACGCGAAGCGGCCGCAGGCGGCGCGCATCTGCTCGGGGTTGCGCAAGGCCTCGATGAAGAGGGCGTCCACCCCGGTCTCCAGGTAGCGACCGGCGCGGTCCAGGGCGGACTCCAGTCCTTCGATCGCCACGGCATCCGTGCGCGCGAGGATGAGGGTGTCGGCGCTGCGGCGCGCATCCAGTGCCGCGCGCAGCTTGCCGCACATTTCCGCCACCGGCACGACCGTCTTGCCATCGAGGTGGCCGCAGCGCTTGGGGAAGCCCTGGTCTTCCAGCTGGATCATGGCCGCGCCCGCGCGCTCGAAGTCGCGCACCGTGCGCTGCACGTTGAGCGCGTTGCCGAAACCGGTGTCCCCGTCCACGATCACCGGCAGGCGCACGCGATCCGTGATGTGGGCGAGCGTGTGCGCGACCTCGGTCGCCGTGGTCAGGCCGATGTCCGGGCGGCCCAGGCGCGTGTAGGCAATGGAAGCGCCGGACAGATAGAGCGCCTCGAGGCCGGCCTGTTCGGCGACCAGCGCGCTCAATGCGTCATAGACGCCCGGTGCGAGCAAGGGTTGCGGTCGGGCGAGCAGGGGCTTGAGGGAAGAGGGCATGAACTACTTTCGTGAGGCCAGCTGGCCGGCGGCCGTGTGCGCGGCGATCCAGCCGCCGGCGATGGCGCTGAGCAGGCCGTTGCCGGAGAGATAACCCCACACCGCGTTGCCGCTGACACCGCGCGCGGCGCCGCCGGCGGCGAGCAGGTTCGGAAAGAGCGTGCCGTCGCCGCGGCGCACGCGGCACTGCGCGTCGATGTCGAGCCCGCCCTGGGTGTGGAACAGTGCGCCGGTCACGCGCACCGCGTGGAAGGGCGGGCCGAAGCGGGCGATCTCCGGCGCCAGCGCGGACGGAGCGCAACCGACGATGGCGGCGAGTGCGTCGCGGTCCCTTGCGGTGCGCAGGGCTCCGGCGGCTTCGGCTTCGCGGAAATCGGGGAACTCGCGCGCCAGCGCCAGCTGCCGGTTGCCGAAGACGTTCCATGCGATGCCGCCCGGCTGCGCGAGCACGTCGACGGCGGCCTCCGAGTAGCCCTGCGTCTCGTCATGGAAGCGTTCGCCGCGGGCGTTGAGCTGCACGCCGCCTTCCATCATCACGGCCCAGGTCATCAGCGCGCCCTGGGGCACGACCCAGGACCCGTGTCCCTGGTAGCCGCCCAGGTCGGCCGCGGCGGCGCCCAGCGCCTGTCCCCAGAGGATGGCGCTGCCGTCGTTCCCGGCGTGGCCCGCGAAGATGGCGTCCCGCATCTCCGGCAACCAGTCGCGCACCAGTTGCGCATTGCCGCCGAAGCCGTTGCAGGCGAGCACGAGCACGTCGCAGGCGATGTGTTCCACCGCGCCGCCGGGTCGCTCCACGCCGACGCCGAGGATGCGGTCCGAGGGATCGGTCCAGAGCGTCACGACACGCGCCGAGGTCAGGACGTCGGCCCCGGCAGCAAGGGCCGCCCCATGGAGGGCCGCGACCAGGGCGGCGCCGGTACGTTCCCGCAGCGTGTGCATGCGATGGGCGCCATGCCCGGGATAGAGGAAGCTGGAGAGCACCTCGAACTCCAGGCCATGCTCGCCGAGGCGATCGAGCGCGGGCCCCACCGCCTGGGCATAGGCGCGTACGAGGTGCGGTGCCGCCGTGCCCCTGGCCTTGTGCGTGAGGTCCGCTGCGAAGCCCTCCACGCCGTCGACGATGCCCTGCGCTGCCTGGACGCGCGTGCCGGGCGCGGGGATGAAGCCGGAGGACAGCGCCGTGGAGCCGCTGGGCGTGGCATCGCGCTCCAGCACCACGCACTCGATGCCGGCATCGCGCAGGGCGATCGCCGCCATCAGCCCGCAGGCGCCGCCGCCGACGATGGCCACGGGTACGTGCACGGGCGCCGACAGGCTTTCCGCCCGCACCACGTTCGGCGTGCTGGCCATGGCCATGGTCCTCAGGCGGTGGGACGGAAGAGGTACTGGCCCCGGGGCTGGCCGATCACGCCGCGGTCGTTGGCGTAGATCTGCTCGCCGCGCAGGAAGGTGGCCTCCACGCGCGCCGACAGCTCCAGCCCCTCGAAGGGCGTGTAGCCCTGCGTCGAGGGAGATTCCTTGGCATGGATGGTCCAGGTCTTCGCGGGGTCGACCAGCGCGAGGTCGGCGTCGTAGCCTTCGGCGATGTCGCCCTTGCGATTGAGGCCGAAGCGCTGCGCCGGCGTCCAGCTGGTGACGCGGGCCATGTGGTTGTAGTCCATCCCGCGCCGCGTGCCTTCGCTCACCAGCGAGGGCAGCAGGTACTCGGTGCCGCCGAAGCCACTCTTGGCCATCCAGATGTTGCCGAAGTAGTGCTTGGGCACCTTGGTCTCGTGCCGGCAGCAGGCGTGGTCCGACACCACCCAGTCCAGCTCGCCCGCGAGCAGCGCCTGCCAGAGGTACTCCACGTCCTCGCGCGGGCGGATCGGCGGATTCACCTTCGCGAGCTCCGCCGCCTGCGACGTGATGTCCAGCATCAGGTGGCCGATGGTCACTTCGCGCTTGAAGTCGATGTGCGGGAACACGTCGGCCATCATGAGCGCCGCCTGAACCGCCTTGCGCGAGCTCAGGTGCAGCAGGTTGATGTTCGGCAGCGCCGTCTCGTTGGCGAGGTAGCTGGCGATGAACACCGCCAGGCCTTCCGAGTGCTGCGGGCGCGATGCGCTGTAGGCGGCCAAGCCCTTCAGCGAGGCGTCCTTCTCCACGATCTTGGTGTACGCCGTCATGATCTCCGCCGTCTCGCAGTGCAGCGACAGGGAGATCTGGTGCGCGCGTTCCGGCATCTGCTCGCGCGCTGCCTGGATGCCGCGCATGATGAATTCGAAGTGCGCGTAGTCGTAGCGCTGGTCCTCGCCGATCATCAGGAACTGGCGCTGCGAATCGCTTGCCCCGTGCAACCCGTGCGAGCCGTAGAACATGAAGATCTTGAAGCTGGAGACGCCATGCTTGTCGATCAGCATGGGAATCTCCTCGATGTGCTTCGCGTCCATGGGCGCCAGGTGGTAGCCGTAGTCCACGTGGAAGCGATTCTTCGACACCTCCAGCACCTCGGGATAGAAATCCGCGTAGGGCCCGCCCTTGTTCAGGTAGTACTGGCCGGTGCGGAAGTAGTTGAGGCTGGAGGTCACGCCGCCCATGGCGGCGGCCTTGGACTCGCTGACCGCGTCCTCCGCCAGCGGCGAGTAGATGCCGCTGTGCATGTGGGCATCCACCACGCCGGGGAAGGCCAGCAGCCCGCGGCCGTCCTGGACTTGCCTGGCCGATGCGGGGTCGAGGCCCGGTGCGACGCGCGCGAACTTGCCGTCGCGGATGGCGATGTCGCCCGTGTGCACCACGTTGCCGTGGGGGCGCACCACGCGCACGTTCTTGATCAGCAGGTCGTACAGGGGAGCGGTCATGTCGTCCTCGTCTGGAAGCGGGTTTGCAGTTGCGGCAGCAGCCCGCCGGCATCGATCATGTCGAGCAGGAAGGCGGGAATCGGTTCGGCCGGGAGCGTCTGCCCGTGCTGGCGCAGGACAGTGCCGGCGCGTGGGTCGAAGGCGATCTTCTCGCCTTCGTGGATCACGTCGCAGCCCGGGCAGGTGAGCAGCATCAGCCCGAGGTTGAAGGCGTTGCGGAAGAACAGGCCGGAGTACGAGGGCGCGATCACCGCCGCCACTCCCAGGTGGCGCAGCGCGGCCGCCGCCTGTTCGCGGGACGAGCCAATGCCGAAATTGCGCCCGGCCACCAGCACGTCACCCGGCTGCACGCCACTGGCGAAATCCGGACGCAGCGACTCCAGGCAGTGCTGCGCGATCACGTCCACGCCATGCTGCATCCACGTGCCGGGAGCCAGCGCGTCGGTGTCCACGTCCGAGCCGACGCGCCAGACGCGGTGCAGGTCAGCGGCGCTCATGCGAGAACCTCGCGCGGATCGATGATGTGGCCGGCCACGGCGGAAGCGGCGACGGTGTAGGGCGAAGCGAGATAGACCTGCGTGCTCGGCGGGCCCATCCGCCCCTTGAAGTTGCGGGCCGTGCTGGAGATCACCGTTTCGTTGGCGGCGAAGCTGTCGCCATAGCCGGCGCAGATGCCGCAGGCGCTGGGCAGAAGCTGGGCGCCGGCGTCCACCAGGATCTGCAGCGTGCCTTCGCGCTCGGCGGTGTCCCGGTCGGTGTGGCTCGCCGGGGCGACCAGCAGTCGCACGCCCGCCGCCACCTGCTTGCCGCGCAGCACGCGGGCGGCAAAACGCAGGTCCTCCAGCTTGGCGCCGGTGCAGGCGCCGATGTAGGCGGCCTGGATCTTCTTGCCCGCGAACTGCGAGACATCGGCCGCGTTCGCCGGGCTGAAGGGCGCGGCCACCTGCGGCGCGAGCGCGCTGCCTTCGAAGCGGTGCTCCTCCTGCACGCTGCCCTGGTCGGAGAACCAGCGCGTGGTCTCCACGTCGCGCGCACCGTGGGCCTCGAGCCACTCGCGCGTGATCTCGTCCGGTGCGATCAGGCCGACTTGCGCTCCGAGCTCCGCGCTCATGTTCGATAGCGTCATGCGCTCGTGCATCGGCAGCGCACGCACCGCCTCGCCGCAGAATTCCACCGCCTGGTAGGCGCCGCCGTTCATGCCGAACCGGCCGATCATCGCCAGCATCATGTCCTTGGCCGTCACGCCAGGACGCAGGCGCCCGTACCAGCGCATGCGGATCGTCCGGGGCACCTGCACCCAGATTTCCCCCGTTGTGATCACGCCGAGCATCTCGGTGCTGCCGACGCCGAACATGTAGGTGCCGAAGGCGCCGCCGGTGGGCGAATGCGAATCGCCGCCCACGCAGAACATGCCCGGCCTCAGGTGCCCGTGCTGCGGCACCACGACATGGCAGATGCCCACCGAGTCGTACACGTGCGGCAGTTTCTGGTCGCGGGCCCAGTCGCGTGCGATGCGAACGATGCGGCGCGCATCCTCGTTGCGTTCCGGCACGTAGTGGTCCATGACCAGGACCACCTTGTTCTTGTCCCAGATCATCGCGCCGAGCTGCTCCAGCATCGGCTGCAGCCGGCGCGGCCCGGAGGAGTCGTGGAACATCGCCAGGTCCACCTGGCAGGTGACGATTTCGCCCACGGCCACTTCCTCGCGGCCGGCCGCGCGCGCGATCAGCTTCTGGGCGAGGGACTGGGGCGTGTTCATTCCGGCTTGGCTCCGGAGTACCTGACGACCTTGGCCCAGCGCACGATCTCCTCGTGCACGTAGCGCCCGAATTCCTCGGGCGTGTTGCCCACCGGCGTGGCCCCCTCGAACTCGATGCGCTTCTTCACTTCGGCCGAGCCGATCGCCTGGCGCGCCGCATCGCTGATCCGCTTGACCAGTTCGGGCGGCATCCTGGCCGGCCCGAACAGGCCGAACCACGCGCTGGACTGGTAGCCGGGCAGCACCTCGGCGATGGCCGGGACGTCCGGGAACTGCGGCAGCCGCTTCGGGCTCGTGACGCCCAGCACCTTGAGCTTGCCGGCGCGCACATGGGCCTGCGCGTTGCCCACGTTGGCGAACATCATCTCCACCTGGCCCGCGAGCACGTCCTGGATCGCCGGCGCCGTCCCCTTGTACGGGATGTTGACGATGTAGGTGCCGGACATCATCTTGAAGGCCTCACCCGCCAGGTGCACCGAGGAACCCAGGGCGCCGATCGCGAAATTGAGCTTGCCCGGCTTCGCCTTGGCCAGCGCGATCAGTTCGCGCAGGTTGTTGGCCGGCAGGGAGGGATGCGCGACCAGCAGCGCCGGCGTCGTCGAGACCATCGTGAGCGGCGTGAAGTCCTTTTCCGGGTCGAACGGAAGGCTGGGATACAGGCTCGCGTTGATCGCATGGCTGGTGAAGCTCATGAGCAGCGTGTTTCCGTCCGGCGGCGCCTTGGCGACCATGTCGGCGGCGATGTTGCCGCCGGCTCCGGGGCGGTTCTCCACCACCACGACCCGGCCCAGGGCGCGCCCCAGTTCGGTCGCGAGTGCCCGGGCCATGGTGTCGGTGGTGCCGCCGGCAGGAGCGCCGACCAGGATGCGGACGGCGGCGGCGTTGCCTTGCGCCTGGACGGCGCCGGCGCCGGCGAGGGTGGCCGCGAGCAGCAGCGCGCGGCGGGTGAGGAGGGAGGGGGACGGCTTCATTTCAATTCAGACACCGAGGTAGGCCTGGCGCAGGCGGTCGGTCGCCAGCAGTTCGGCGCTCGTGCCGGAGAATTGGATCGAACCGTTCTCCATCACGTACGCGCGTTGCGCGATCTCCAGCGACTGCGCCACGTTCTGTTCCACGAGCAGGATGGCAAGTCCCTGCGCGTGCAGGCGGGCGATCAGCCCGAAAAGTTCTTCGACGAGCAGCGGCGACAACCCGAGCGACGGCTCGTCCAGGATCAGCAGGCGCGGCTCACCCATGAGGCCGCGGCCGATGGCCAGCATCTGCTGCTCGCCGCCGCTCATGGTGCCGGCCAGCTGGGCTGTGCGCTCCTTCAGCCGCGGGAAGATCGTGAACACGCGCTCCAGGTTCAACGCGCGGTTCGCGCGGGCGCGTGCGAAGGAGCCGAGCTCCAGGTTCTCCAGCACGGAGAGGTTGGGGAAGATCCGCCGGCCTTCCGGCACGTGGATCAGTCCCGCCGCCACCACGTCGCGGTAGTGCGCATGGGTGATGTCGCGCCCGTCGAAGTGCACGGTGCCGGCGTGGGCCGGGACGATGGCGCTGACGGTCTGGTTGAAGGTGCTCTTGCCGGCGCCATTGCTGCCGAGGAGCGCCACGATCTCGCCGGCGCGCACGTCCAGGTCGATGCCCCGCAGCACTTCCACGGCGCCGTAGCCGCTGCGCAAGCCGCGTACCGAAAGGAGGGCGTCGCTCATGCCGCCACCTTGCGCGCGAGGCGTCCCAGGCGCTCCGCGGTGCCATGGCCGAGGTAGGCCTCGATCACGCGGGGGTCGCGCGTCACCTCGCCGGGCGTGCCGGCCGCGATCAGCTGTCCTTGCGCGAGCACCCAGACGTGGGAAGCGAGATGCATCACCGCCTGCATCACGTGCTCGATCATGAGCACCGTGACGCCGCCCTGCGCGATGTCCCGCACCACCGGCACCATCTCGGAGATTTCCTGTGGATTCAATCCCGCCAGCACTTCGTCAAGCAGCAGCAGCCGTGGGCGCGTCGCGAGGGCACGGGCGAGCTCCAGTCGCTTGCGTCCCGCCACCGTCAGCTCGCCCGCGGGCCGGTCCAGCTGCGGCGCCAGGCCGACCCGCTGCGCCACCAGCTCGGCCTCGTCGAGCGCTGCGGTGCGTCCGGCGCAATGCAGGTGCACGCCCACGGCGATGTTCTCGCGCACGGTCTGCGCGGCGAAGGGCTGCACGATCTGGAAGGTGCGCGTCATGCCGCGGCGCGCGTTGAGGTGCGGCGGCTGGCCGGTGATGTCGGCGCCGGCGAATTCGATCCTTCCGGCATCGGGCACGAGGAAGCCCGACATCAGTGCGAACAGGGTCGTCTTGCCCGCGCCATTGGGGCCGATCAGCGCGCTCAGGCTGCCGGCAGCCAGTTCCAGCGACACGTCCTGCACGGCGGCCAGGCCGCCGAAGCACTTGGACACGCCCTGGAGACGCAGCAAGGGGCTAGCCACCGGTGGCCTCCCGGGGTTGGGCGCCGGCACTCTTCGCCGCGGCCTGGCGCGACCACAGCCGTCGCACCGACAGCCCGATTCCAAGCAACCCGCGCGGCGCGAACATCACGATGAGGATCAGCACCGCGCCGTAGATGATCATGTTGATGCCGGGCAGGGCGCCGAACAGGCTGCGGGTGAAGTCGGCCAGCAGGTGCAGCACGAGCGCGCCCAGCACCGGACCCCACAGCGTCCCGAGCCCGCCGACGATGGCGGCGACCAGCGCTTCCACCGACGTGTGGGGTCCGTAGGCGATGCCGGGATCGATGTATTGGAAGACCTGCACGTACAGGGCGCCCGCGGCGCCCATGAAGGCGCCCGAGACGACGATGGCCCCGAGCTTCACGCGGAAGGGATTCACGCCCACGGCACGCGCTGCGTCCTCGTTGTCGCGCACTGCCTGCAGCCAGGCGCCGAAGCGCGAATGCCGCAGCCACGTGGTGAAGAGCAGGCCGCACACCACCAGGGCGAGCGCCAGGCCGACGAAGCCCCGCCGGTCGCCGAACTGCATGTTGGCCACGCCTTCCTTCAGCGGGACCATCAGCCCGACGCCGGCGCCGGTGAAAGGCACCGACAGCGACAGGATGCGGAACACCTCGGCGAAGGCGAGCGTGACCAGCGCGAAGTAGGACCCCTTCAGGCCGTAGCGGAAGGACAGGGCGCCGATGAACAGGCCCACCAGCGCGGCGGCCGCGATCGCCAGCGGCAATGCGATCCAGGGATTGAAGCCGCCTTGCAGCTGCGCGATGGCCTGCGCGTAGGCGCCGGTGCCGAAGAACAGCGCATGGCCGAAGGAGAACTGGCCGCCGTAGCCGCCGAGCACGTTCCACGCCTGGGCCATGAGGCAGCCGTAGAGCGCCATCATGGCGAAGTTCAGCACCACGCCCGACCGCGCCGTGAAGGCGACCCCGCCCACGACGGCCGCGAACACCGCGACCTGCACCAGGTCCCGCATGGGAGAGGGCGTGCTCATGCCTTGGCCCCGAACAGCCCCTGCGGGCGGAACAGCAGCACGGCGATGAACAGCAGGAAGATGCCGATCTGCCCCAGCGACTCGCCGAACCAGAGCCCGCCGAGGGACTCCACCACGCCGATCAGGAGCCCGCCCACCAGCGCCCCCGCGAAGCTGCCCATGCCGCCCAGCACCACGATGGTGAAGGCCACCAGCACGAATCCATTGCCCACCAGCGGGTTCACGTAGTACGCGGGCAGCAGGAAGCACGCGGCGGCGCCCAGGCAGGCCAGGCCGATCCCGAAGCTCATGGCGTAGACGTGGTCGACATCGATGCCGACCAGCCGCGCACCCTGCTTCTCGCGCGCGACTGCGCGGATCGCGCGGCCCAGGTCGGTCCTGCGCACGATCCACAGCAGCACCGCCGACGTCACCACCGCGCCGGCGAACGCCACCAGCTTGGACACGGCGATCATGGCCGGGCCGATCGCCACCGTCGCCAGGGTGTAGGAGGTCTCGATCGTGCGCGTGTCCGACTTGAAGGCGAGCAGCGCGATGTTCTCCAGCACGATGGACAGGCCCAGCGTGACCAGCAGGATGTTCTCGTCCTTGCCGTGGCTGGCGCGGTTGACGATGCCGCGCTGCAGCGCGTAGCCCGCCGCGAACATGACCGCCACCATGGGCAGCAGCGCCAGGTAGGGATCGATGCCGAAGGCCTGCTTGAGGAAATAGACACCGTACAGCGCCATCATCAGCGCCGCGCCGTGCGCGAAGTTGATGATGTGCAGCACGCCGTAGATCAGCGTGAGGCCCAGGGCCACCAGCGCGTACACCGCGCCGGTGGTGAGCCCGTTGAGCACGGCCGGGAACAGGATGCCGACATCGAACATGGCCGTCCCGGTGCGCGCGCTCAGGCCTTCAGCGGGAAGACGGGATCCGCCTGCCGGTATTCGCGCGGCACGATCACCTTGATGTCGTTGTCCAGCACCTGCGTCATGAGCGGCTGCGCGCCCGTGTTCTGCCCGTTCACGAACTTGGTGGGACCGTAGGGCAGGAAGTGGTCGCTGAACGTGCTGGTCTCCAGCGCGCCGATCAGGGCGGCGCGGTCGGCCGACCTGGCGCGTTCCAGCGTGTCCGCCAGCAGGCGCATCGCCGTGTACGTGAGGAACACCTCGTAGCTGTAGAACAGGTTCTTGGCTTCGACGCGCTTCTTGAGGTCCAGGCTGCGCTTGTCCCGGGGATTGAACCAGTGGTTGCAGTCGATGATGCCGTTGGCGGCCTGCGGGAATTCCTTGACGAACTTGTAGCTGGAGGCGGCGCCGCCCAGCACGGAATAGATCGCCTTGGGCGTCACCTTCTGCTGCTGCATGGTGCGCACCAGCAGGGCGTACTCGTTGTAGTAGTTGGCCGGGATCACGATGTCGGGATTCACCGCCTTCATCCGCAGCACGATGTTGTTGAAGTCGCGCGTGGGGTTCGCGTGCTTGATGACTTCCTTGACCTCGTAGCCGTAGCCGGGCAGCTCGCGGGCGAGCAGGTTGGCGGTGCCGGTGCCAAACAGCGACTCCTCGTGGATGATCATCACCGTCTTGGCCGGCTTGCCGGCCGCCGTGTTCAGCACGTGCAGGTTGGCCAGCGCGATCTCCGCGCACTTCTTGTAGCCGGGCGCGAAGCGGAAGGTGTTCTTCAGGCCGCGTTCCACGATCTGGTCGGCCACGCCGACGTCGACGATGTGGGGCAGGTTGTACTTGGCCGCCGCCTGGGTGGTGGCCAGGCAGATGGCGGAGGCGTAGGCGCCGACGATGGCGCTGACGCCCGCCTCGTTCATCTTCTCCACTTCCGCCGTGCCTGCCGCCGGCGTCGACTGCGCGTCGCCCAGCAGCGCCTCGATCTTCGCCCCGCCCAGAGCCTTGATGCCCCCGGCTTTGTTGATGTCCTCGATCGCCATCAGCGCGCCCTCCCGGCACTGCTGCCCCGAATAGGCCAGCGCGCCGGTCACCGGATGCAGCACGCCCACGCGGACGGACTTCGGCTGGGCGCCGCCCACGAGCGGGAAAGCCAGCGCGGTGGCGGCTGCGCCCGTCTGCACGACGAAGCGGCGGCGGTTGAGGGAGGGTGCACTCATCGTTCGTTCTCCTTTGGCGTTTCAGTGGAACTGCGCGGACAACTCGCGGCTGACCCACACCTTGGCGTCGATGTCGCCGACGCGGGACAGCTGCATCTGGTACTCGTAGCGGTCGGGCCGGTACAGGCCGTGCAGCCACTGCACCGGCCGGCCGTTTTCGTCATGGATCAGGCGGCGCACGGCGAGCAGCGCCGAGCCCACGGCGATGCCCAGGTGGGACGCGACCTGGCCGTCGGCGAGCTTGGCCGAGATGGTCTGGCGAGCGCCACCCACGCGGACGCCGGATTCCTCCAGCAGCACCAGGATCGGCTTCTTCGCCAGTTCCCGCTTGCCGAAGTGGCGCGCCAAGTCGCCCGGCACCCAGGTCGTGATGTGCGACAGCGGGCCTTCGCGCGTCGATCGCACGCGCACCGCCTTCTGCACCGACACGCCGGCGGCGAGCTGCAGGGCCTGCGCGACCTCGCCGTGGGCCGCCACGCTGGTGACTTCCAGCACCCGCACGGTGGTGTTCAGGCTGGTGCTGACCAGGTTTTCCAGCAAGCCCGTCAGGCGCGTGGTGTTGACCTGGGGCGTGGCCTTGCGCTCGTCCGCGCTGCCCCGCGCAGCCCCGAGAGGGCGGGTGCCGCGGCCGCGCTCGCGCGCGATCAGCCCTTCGCCGGCGAGCTCCTGCAGCGCGCGGCGCACGGTCACCCGAGCCACCCCGAACTGCTGCATCAGCGCCAGCTCGCCCGGCAGTCCCTGGGCGAAGCGGCCCTCATGCAACTGCTCACGCAGCACCAGGTAGATCTGGTGGTACTTGGGCAGGGGGAGGGTGTCCGCCATGGCAGCGGATCGTCAGGCGGTTCCATTGTCCTGTCAATGGGACATTTGATGGGACAAATCGGAAACTGCGCCGCCGCTGGCCAGTGGTTGGGTCAGGCGGCCGAGTAGCCGCCGTCCACCGGGATCGCCGCGCCGGTGACGAAGTCGCTGGCGGCGCTGGACAGGAAGACGGCGATTCCCGCGAGGTCCTGCGCCGTGCCCCAGCGTCCGGCCGGAGTGCGGGCCAGCACGCGTTCGTTGAGGCCAGATACTTGCTGGCGCGCACCGACCGTGAGGTCGGTGTCGATCCACCCCGGCAGGACGGCGTTCGCCTGGATGCCGTCCTTCGCCCAGGCGAGCGCGAGGGACTTGGTGAACTGCACGATGCCACCCTTGCTGGCGCAGTAGGCCGGCGCGTAGGGCGCGCCGAAGATCGACAGGATCGAGCCGATGTTGATCACCTTGCCGCCGCCGGCCGCGACCATCAGCGGATAGGCCGATCGGGCGCAGAGAAAGGCGCTGGTCAGGTTGACGTCCATCACCTGGTTCCAGTCGGCGAGGCTGAAGTCCTGCGGCGCCTTGCGCACGGTGCTGCCGGCGTTGTTGACCAGGATGTGCAGGCGGCCATGCCGCTCCTGGATTCCGGCGAACAGCCGCTGCACCTCGGTTTCGCGCGCCACGTCGCACAGCACGGACTCGGAGCGCACGCCGAGCGACTGCAGTTCGCGCAACGCCGCCGCGGATTTTTCCGCGTTGCGGCCCACGATGATCACCGTGGCGCCGGCCTGGCCAATGGCCCGCGCCATGCCCAGGCCGATGCCGCCGTTTCCGCCGGTGACCAGCGCAATCCTGTCGGTCAGGTCGAACATGCGCTCAAGCATAATCCCGGCGATGCGCCAGATCGTCCTCGACACCGAAACCACGGGTTTGTCCGCAGAAAGCGGCGACCGCATCATCGAGATCGGCTGCGTGGAGCTGGTGGCCCGCAAGCTGACCGGCAACAACAAGCACTGGTACCTGAACCCCGAGCGCGACTCGCACGAGGACGCGCTGAAGGTCCACGGCATCAGCAACGAATTCCTGCGGGACAAGCCCAAGTTCGGGGCGGTCGTGGACGAGCTGATGGAGTACGTGGCCGGCGCCGAGATCATCATCCACAACGCTGCTTTCGACGTCGGCTTCCTGAACAAGGAGCTCGACCTGCTGGGCCGGCATGCGTTCACCGGCCACGTGGCCAAGGTGACCGACACGCTGGGGATGGCCAAGGAGATGTACCCCGGCAAGCGCAACAGCCTGGACGCGCTGTGCGACCGGCTGGGCGTGGACAACTCCGGCCGGACGCTGCACGGCGCCCTGCTGGATGCGGAACTGCTGGCCGACGTGTACATCAACCTCACGCGTGGCCAGGATGCCCTGCTGATCGACGAGGCCGATGCGGGCGCCGTGGGCGCCATCGTGACGCGGGTGGACCTGCGGCAGTTCACCTTGCCCGTGCTACTGGCCAACGACCAGGAGGCGGCGGCGCACGAGGAGGTGCTGAAGCAGCTGGACAAGGCCTCCGGCGGCAAGACAGTCTGGCGTCAGCTGGTCATTTCGCCTGTGGCATAATTGCGGGCTTCCCGCGAGGGAAATGGGTGATTAGCTCAGCGGTAGAGCACTGCCTTCACACGGCAGGGGTCACATGTTCGATCCATGTATCACCCACCAGAATTCCGAGAAAAATCAGGCACTTAGCGTCATGGCGAGTGCCTTTTTTCTTTCCGGTGTCCAATAGGTGTCCAAGAAGGTCCGAATGGCTCGCGTGAAGATCGAAGATGTCCTTGACCATTTGGGCACGAGCTCACGCCGGCTCTCGCGCGTGCGGTGCAGCTTTTGCTTCCCGACGCTGAGTTCGATGCGCGCGTGCTGTACCGCACGTTCCTTCGGGAGGCTGACCGGACATGTTCTACGTGGGAAGGTGTCCCTGACCACTACGTAGAGAAATAGGGCCAGGGAGTTTGAGCTGCGCCTCTCGCCGCCGATTCGGGCACTTGGCGAATCCGGCGCGACGCGGCAGTGTCTGAGTTCGTGGGCTGCCGCGATGCGCGATGGCACTATGGAAGGCTGGCGGTGAATGTTGACGAATTTTTCAAAGCAGAAGGGTTCCTGACCGAGTGCCCGGCGAATATCCTCGCCGAGATCCGGTCCTTTGAGCCCGAGCTGTTCGACACGTGCGAAGCGGTGAACCGCTGGGGCATGGAAGTCGCCTGGAACCTTCAGCCTAGGAAGTCAAAGGCCGGGCAGGTGGCTGGGGCGTTGCTCTTCGTGAAGGCGCTGAATTCGTTTCAGGCGGCCGTGCTACTTGCGCGGCGCGGCATGTGCGTGGAGAGCGAAGCGATGAGCAGAACCGGTCTGGAATGCGTATTCCAGCTCGGGGCGTTGGCCAAGGAACCCGAGAGGCATGCGAAGGCACTAGAGAGCGACCACCACCGCCACCTTGCAACGCATGCAAAGAAGTTGCTGGTGCACGTGCAGAAGGGCGCAGTACTCGCCCCCGAGGTCGTGAAAGACCTGGAGGCGAACACGCTGCTGAAGGGCGACTCGATCAGCATGGAGAAGGCCGCGGAGAGCGCAGGCCTGAGCCATTACTACGACTCCTTGTATCGCGGCAGTTCGGGCTTCTCGGCTCACCCAACGCTGGGGGCGCTGCTGCGCATGGTGGTGTCCGAAGGGGACACCATCAAACTGCAGATGGGGCCGGACTTCTACCAGTTGGGTCAAGCCCTTATCGTTGCTGCGCCGATCCTGATCGAATGCGGAAGGCCGTTGGCCAGCCTCTTCGCTCGACCGGAGCTCGAGAGCCAGGCCGAAGCGCTTCGCTCACGATTCGATGAGCTGTGCAAGGCGCGCCCGATACCCGGTGCGAAGAATGCTGGCTCCGGCGGCAAGTAGCTGAAGGGGCGCGGGTATGGCGCGGGCGGACCGTGGTCGTATCGCTAGGGTCTCGCCGCAGAAAGCACGGCGTTGAGTTCGTTCCCCAGCTTCACGATGAGCAGATTGCACCGGGCGAACTGTGCCGACATGAAGTCACTCACCGTGACCTCGGGAAATGACTTGCCTTTGTACTGGACGGCCTCAAGCAAGACGATATTGCGCTCGGCGCGTTGGCCTGTGTAGTCCTGGTTGATAGACGTCCGTACGATGTTCCGGTGCTTACTGATGTTGACCAGCGCGTCGAGGTGATCTGCCTCGACGCTGTGATCCAGATCGGCAAGTACATCACGCACGCCCGCGTACGCGGGTTCCTTGGCAATCAGCTCCAGGACACTCTCCCCGCGAACTGCACTCTCGGACAGCGGCTTCGGTGCCTTGTTGAGGGCCAAGCTGTAATACACCGCGTGGGCGGCAGTGTCCTCGATGGCATGAAGGCTCTGAAGTGCAGCAGTGACATATGCGGAGATGCGCGGGTGTAGCTCTCCTCCGTCCTCATCGAGAAAAAGCACCTCCATGAGGTCGCGGTCCGTGAGCTTGGAAGACAGGAGAGCCTTGGCGTCGCCGTAGTGAATCTGGGCAAACTCCAGTCGCCCGTGCAAGGAGTTGATGCTGGGGCTGGCGAGTTTCAGCTGGTTGTCGCCGTGGACTTGCCGCACCAAATCGCGTGTGGCTCCCATGTTCCATCTCAATCCCATTTGCATGCCCCAAAGTTCCAGGTGCGAACAACGATATTTCAGATGCGCACCGGCGGTCCAACGGTTGTTTTTGAGCTAAGTGGCTGGATTCATAGCGCGGGATGCCAGATCCTCTATGCGACGGCGGCGTTCGGCAAGTCCGGGTACCACTCGAAGTCGTCGGCGATCGGCTGGCCACACTCCACGGCGGCGCGAAGCGTTGCGCCAAGGAACTCGTCGCCGAACCCGTACGGGTAAGGGCCCTCATTGCCGAAAGCGTCGAAGTACGCGTGGCGCGCGCGCATCACGTCGTCGTCGTCCAAAGGTACCCCCGACAGCTGCTGCCTGGCGCGCCAGAGAAGCGGGTGTCGTCTAAGCTTGCACTGCCGCCTGTGATTGCCAGGGGGCAACTCCCTGCACTTTGCGTCGAAGGCAATGTTCGACGGTGAAACGCAGTTCTAGTAGGAAAGAATCTTGACCGGTCGCGGTCGCGCGCTCATGCGCCTTTTCCGCCCACTCCCGAACGTCGTCACGCGACAGTGATCCGTATTTATGGACAGCCCCGTGATGGGCGACTGCTGTCCGAAGCGCGAACCAAGTATTTGTCTGCTGCCAAGCGGTTTGGTGGTCTGCGATTTCACATTCGCGAAGGAGCGTGAACACCCGATTCACAGAGGCTTGCCCCAAGGTTGATTGCCCTCTGGCGTCGAGCATTGGGTCTCCAGAGTAAGTGAGCAACGGATCGGACGATCTGTAACCCCTCAGCTCGGTCATGATTTCAAGAAGCTGCCAGAAACGCAGGTATTGAAAATCGGGAACAGGCTCCGCTAAGGCCTGCCTGAAGTTGTTGACGAGAAACTGATTGATTGGGTCTTCGCGAAGACCGGCCATGAGCTGTTCGAATTCGCGTGGGCTATCTCCGCCGAGCGGTCCTCGAAGAATGTTCCCCGCGTAGTGCCGAGGAATGACGTAATGCGATTGGCGACCGCGATCAGCATCCAAGACGGTAACGTGAAACACTGTGCCGCTGGCGCTACGTGTCAGAGCGAGCCCGAGAAGCGCGATCTGGGTCTGTTTATGTGCATAGTCGCGAGCCTGTTCAGGGGCAGCGGCAATCAGGCAGGGGAATTCGAAAACAGAAACCGGATTATCTAATCGGGCTTGCTTCTCAAGTTCCGGAGGATAGGGGAGCGGTACTGGAATGCCAATTTGATCTCGCAGGAAGCCGTTCACAATCTTCCACGCGTCCCGTGTTTCGACTCCGACACTCAAAGGACCGAAACTGAAATTGCCTGAGTGGTACGCATTGCCGATCAAAACGCCTTGAACGAAAACATATGCGGTGAACTTGCGATCGTCCGGATGTTCCGGCGCGGCGCGCACAGGCCGAAGGTATTGTTCCTGTGCCACTCGTTCTGCTGAAGCGACCTCGGCCGCAACTTCCGACGCGGATACCTCGCGCGGGCTTTCTGATACCTCAAGGAAAATGCGGTCGTGCCGTCCTTGCGGACGCCATTCGCGCTTAGTTGCGTCAGCTGCACTTGACGAACTTAGCCTAACGGCCCGAATTTCGTACACGGCAGGCTTTAGGCGGACCCCTGCGAATGTCTTCAGCTGCAGCTCTGTCGAGTACTCGCCATCGGCACAACTGACGTCGCCCCATGCGGCCGTGACCTGTTCAGAGTTGAAGCCGGTGGTGAACACCACGGCGTCCAGTGCTGTGTACGCGCCCTGCGGCTCACACCGCGCGTAGACCTTGACCGCTTGCCCGGGGTGAATGCTCGACCGTTCCAGGCGAACCGTGATTGATGGTGCGGCCGCGGGACGTGACGTGGCCTTGTGGTTCTCGGGAATTCTGCGCGCCATTCGCTGCTTTGTTCTTTTCATCGGCTTCGCTTCGACCTGTCCGTCCTACCTACAGCCCCAAACCATACTTAACGCCAAGGCAGAAAGGGAGCCCGCATCTAAGTGACGCTGGGCAGGATTCTCAGCCAAGTACGCTTTGATAATGTCGTAGGCCTGACGGACTTGAGATCCGGGCGGAAGACAAATGAAAGGTGACCGCAAGGCGATTTTGTTCTCTCCAGCCGCGTATTGAGAAAAGCCAATACCATCCGTCAGCCCTGCCACGTACGCCGCCGCCGCAAGCGACTTGGGTTCCTCCTCGATGAGCTCGTACAGCTGATTGCCAGTGAGTGCGTGCGCAGATGAACAAGCCAATGCGATGGCGATCGCGAGTAATCTCACTTCAAGTTTCGCTAGGGTGACTGGCATGGGAGGCTGGGGTGTGCGGCGAGTCACACGCGTCCCAGGGCAGCGCCGACTACGATGTGCAAGAGCAAGAAGGCGGGAATTACAGCCACGGCGAACCATCGCAACATGCTGCGGCGCTCAGCGATTGGCTTATCGCCGTTGGCGCAGATTTCTCGCGTGCAGTATCTGCCGAAGCGGTAATCGCCGAAGGCAAATGCGGCCATTAGCCCTCCTGCAAAAACTGCACTCGCGAAGGCAGGTCCCGGATCGCTACCAAAGCTCGGTAGCTGTTTTGCCAATCGTCCTCCCACTCCGCCCAAAGCAAGAAGCCACAGCATCTGGCCTGCTCTCGATATGCCGCTGCCCCACAGATCCTTCGCGAGTTGGACCTGCTTCTCGATTGGCAGGTCGGCTGCTTCGAGACCCGTAACTGCAACGCCCTCGTGATCTTGAGGAGGCACTTGGGAGACAGAAAGTCCTCTTGTGCTGAGAACGGCGTGAAGCGCCGCTGCCGCTTCGTCGGCAAGAGTGTCACGTCTCCCCGCTAGTTCGGCGAGCTCCTCGTCATCCAAACTCGCGTAGCGCGCTTGAAAATACTCAACGAGGCGCGCATCGAGCGCGTCTTCGGCAGCTTCCATACAGCCTCCTGATTGGCCATGCAGGTTAACGGGCACAGCACGGAATGCCAACAGCGCAAAAGGGCTCACCCGCGCCATGCGGAAGCCGCGGCTCGGCGCATTCTTTTTGGTTAATGCCTAAGACGGAATTGAGCCCGAGATCGCGGCAGCCGCCGCGGCCGGCCTTCAGTGGATCGAAACCGTGCCGCTGGCAAGTGCCATGGCTCGGTCGTCCTGAGCGGCACCCCTACCAACCAGATCTGTGAGACCATTTCAGCCTAGGCTACCCGAAGGGGAACCCGCATGACGTCCACTCTGTTCCGCATGTATGCCCACGTGGCGATCTTGTTAATAGGCTTCCTCACGCTCGGTGTCTGCGTCGTCATACGGGAGCCATTTAACGGCGCAGTCACGATCCTAGCGGCTTGGTGGATCGGCGGGTTTGTACGGCCATCGCCGGACGCCGAGATTCTCGAACGGCGGCGCTTGGCAGAGATAAACGAAACGGAAGGCGCCTAGCCGTCCGGCTGCGGCGCCTGACGCAGTTCGGGCGAGCCGCAATCCTTCTCGTTGGATCGTGGCCGGGTGCGCGTAGAAGCTGCCTGCGTGGAAATGCACCTGTGGGTCAGGCATTAATACTCGCCCCTCTCCTTCGCCCTGCCACTCGGTAAAGACCGGCATCGAGAAGCACGGCGCATCTTGGCGGCGGACGTATTCGGCGGCACGGGACTCATTTGCAGCGGGTCGGTTTGTGCGTTGGAAGTCGGCATACGTTGGTCCAAGCGCGAGCAGGCGGATTTTCCGAATAAAGTCCCAAGCGCAGGCTCTGGTCGCAACCACGCGCTCAGAGCATCTGCTATGGGGTAGATGAGGGGGGTAGCAGGTGCGTTGCGGCAAGGAAAAGCGCGGCCGGGCACGCGGTTGGCGTAGCGATTCAGCTGCCTCCTACTCCGACCTATCAGCCCCTGGGGCAGTTGAGGTCAGCCCGTCTCGCGCCAAGGGAGGGAAGCGACCTCGTTCAACCAGGGCATACTGGATCGGCACCAAGTCTGCGACCGTGGCGGAAGTAAAGGACGCTCCTCAAGACACCCGATTCGAAGCGTCCATGCGGGCGGATCGTCAAGATCCGCTGTGGCTGCGACTGGGGTACCACAGTCTGCGCAGAAGTAGTGTCGCCGCCGGGTTCCGCTCTCTGCAGTTTTGACATAAAGCCGTGGCGTCCCCGACAAGAGCTTGAACTGGTCGTGATCTACAGGCACTGAAACACGAAAGGCGCTTCCGGTAATCACCTGGCAATCGGTGCAGTTGCAAAGATTGACGCGGGTCTCATCCACCTCCGCTTCATACCTGATCTTCCCGCAATGGCAGTGTCCGTGAACTCTCATGCTCCTGACCGGAGAGGCTAAGCGGCTCGGCTGGGGGCATCGCAGTGCTCGCGCAGCATCCGCTGCCGCTCCTCCATGTGTATGCCGGTCAGTCAGTCGCCCCACGCAATGGCCACCCTGAACTTGATTTCCGGACCCTGGATTGCCATCAACTGGCGCCAGCAAAGAGCGTCTGCGCACAGTGACTTCCTCACGATAAGACCATAGCGGGGTCTGCTATACCTGCGAAGTTCACGTACTTGAACGTAAGGTACTCGTCGATCCCGTGGCGGGACCCCTCCCGCCCCACGCCAGACTGCTTGATGCCTCCAAAGGGAGCCACCTCATTGGAAATCAACCCGGTGTTCACGCCAACCATTCCGTGTTCCAGACCCTCGGCGACTCGCCAAGCTCGCGCGAGGTCGCGCGTGTAGAAGTACGAGGCCAGGCCGAATTCGGTGTTGTTGGCGTGTGCGAGGACTTCCTGTTCCGTGTCGAACTGGAACAGCGGCGCGACGGGACCGAAAGTCTCTTCGCTCGCCACGGCCATTTCGTCCGTTGCGCCCCCAAGCACTGTCGGCTCGAAGAATGTGCCACCAAGGGAATGGCGCCGCCCGCCGGTGAGAACAGTCGCGCCATGTCGCAGGGCATCTTCAATGTGCTCCTCGACCTTGCGCACAGCGCTCTCGTCGATTAGGGGCCCGACTTTCACGCCCTCCTCCGAGCCGTCCCCGACTCTCAGTCCCTGCACAGCGATCGTGAGGCGCCTTGAGAACTCAGCGTAGACACTTCCGTGCACGTAGATCCTGTTCGTGCATACGCAGGTCTGACCTGCGTTGCGGAACTTGGACGCGATCGCGCCTTCCACCGCGCTATCGAGGTCGGCATCTTCGAACACGATGAAGGGCGCGTTGCCCCCCAGTTCCATCGATACCTTCTTGACGGTCGCGGCCGTCTGGGCCATGAGCTGCCGGCCGATTTCCGTGGAGCCCGTGAAGCTGAGCTTGCGAACGAGCGGGTTGGCACACAGCTCGGCGCCGATCTGCGACGCAGCGCCCGTAACGATCGAGAAGACACCGGGGGGTATCCCCGCGCGCTCCGCGAGCGCCGCCAGCGCCAGGGCCGACAATGGCGTCTGCGACGCGGGCTTCAGCACCATGGTGCAGCCCGCGGCCAACGCGGGGCCGGCCTTGCGGGTGATCATCGCCGCCGGGAAGTTCCAGGGTGTGATGGCTGCGCAGACGCCGACGGCCTCCTTGAGCACCACGATCCGCTGCCCGTCTGCCGGAGATGGAATGGTCTCACCGTACACCCGCTTGCCTTCCTCCGCGAACCACTCCAGGAAAGAAGCCGCGTAGGCGATCTCACCGCGCGCTTCGGCGAGCGGTTTGCCCTGTTCGGCCGTCATGATGCGCGCCAGATCTTCGCGATGAGCGAGCATCAGGTCGGCCCAGCGCCGCAGGATCTCGGCGCGTGCCTTGGCGGTCAGGCGCCGCCACGCCGGCAGTGCGCGGTTCGCTTTCTCGATGGCCACCCGGGTGGCGTCGCTGCCCAGCCTGGGCACGCGCGCGACGAGTCGATGCGTGGCGGGGTTGCGAACTTCGATGGTTTCGGTGCCCGGAATCCATTCCCCTCCGATCAGGCACTGCTCGCGCAGGAGGGAAATGTCATCAAGCTCGAGTGTGGAAGCCACCTCAGACACGGTAAGCCTTCCCGCCGTCGACCGAAACGACCGTGCCACTGACGTAGCTGGCGCGTGGCGAGGCGAGGAATACCACGACATCCGCGATTTCCCGTGCCGTCGCGGCACGGCCGGCGGGAAGCTTGCTGGTGTCCTGGACCTCTCGCCAACGCTCGCCATTCCCGAACTTCTCGATCGCCTGCTGGCGCAGAAGCGACTCCATCCGCTCGGTGTTCACGGGGCCTGGATTGACGCCGACGACCCGGATCCCGTCGTCCATCGAGGCGCCTCCCACCCCGCGTGTAAAGGCCATGAGGGCCGCGTTACCCGTCGACCCGACGATGTATTCGGCGGAGTTACGTTCGCCGGCCATGCCGATCACGTTCACGATCACGCCGCTTCGGCTGGCTTTCATGCGCGAAAGGACTGCGCGGCTCAGGTCGATGGTGCCGAAGACCTTCAAATCCCAGGCCTGGCGCCAACGGTCTTCTGCGATGATTTCGACTGTTCCCCGAGGAATCGCTCCCGCGTTGTTCACGAGGATGTCGAGGTCGCCGCATTCTTCGGCGAGTGCCGCCGGGCTGCCCCGCATGGCGAGGTCACAAGGATGGATGATGGGACGGGGCGCACCGGTCTTCGCGATCTCTTCGGAGAGCGCCTCCAGTTCCGCACGGCCGCGCGCGGCGAGGTGAACTTGGCAGCCTTCCTTGGCGAGCTCCAGCGCAATGGCGCGCCCGATGCCCTTGGAGGCGCCGGTGATCAGGGCTCTCTTGCCCCTCAGTTCGAGATCCATGTCGATACCTTTTCTCAGATTCGTTGCGGAGCGACACGCAAACGGAAGCGCGGGAGCGAGACTTCGGGTGTCACCGCTTCGAAGACCACCTGGACTTCGTCGCCGATCTTCGGCACGTCGTTGGGAACTTCGACGATGTTGCTGAACATGCGCGGGCCTTCCTCAAGCTGGATCATGGCCACGTTGTAGGGCACGTCCTGCTTGAATGCCTGGTTGTAGACCTGGTGGTAGATGACATAGGAGAAGATGGTTCCGCGCCCGCTCAGTGTCCGCCATTGGTGCTCATACGCCAGGCACCTGGGGCAGACGTGGCTGACGGGAAAGCGAATGTGGTCGCACGCGCTGCACTGCTGCATCGCGAGACGGCCTTCCCTGGCCGCATCCCAGAACGGCCGGTTGCTGTCGTTGAGTGTCGGCAGGGGCTTTAGGTATTCGTCCATGGCGATCAGCCCTTCCTCAGGATGTTGGCGTTAGCGGTGTTCAGTTCCCGCCCGCGTCCAGTGACGAGGCAGACCTCGGCGCCGGCCACTTGTCGTGGCCCGCATTCCCCTCGCATCTGGCGCACGCCCTCGACGATGTGGAGCCACCCCTCCATGTACGATTCCGACAGGTTGCCGCCCGCCGTGTTGATCGGAAGCTCGCCGCCGAGGCGGATGCGGCCGTTTTCCACGAAGGCGCCTGACTCCCCCACCTTGCAGAAGCCGCCGTGCTCGAACCACAGGAGCACGCTGCTCGTGAAGTTGTCGTAGAGCTGCGCGACGTCGATGTCGCGCGGTCCGACGCCTGCCATGGCATAAGCGTCGTTGATCGCCAGCTTCTGGTGCGGCACGTACCACCAGTCCGGGTTGTCGAGGTTGCGCGTGGTGTAGGCCTGCCCGATGCCGGAGATCAGGACCAGGGATTGCTTGAGGTCGCGGGCCCGCTCTCGCGTGGTGACGATTACGCAGACGCCACCGTCGGAGATCAGGCAGCAATCCAGCAGGTGCAATGGCTCGACGATCCAGCGCGATGCCTGGTGATCGTCGACCGTGATCGGGGTGCGCATCACCGCATTGGGATTGAGCGACGCGTGATAACGGCAGGCGACGGCGATCTCGCCGAGTTGCCGGCTCGTGGTGCCATACAGGGCCATGTGGCGGCTAGCCGTGATGGCGCTGTTGCCCGCGGCAGCCTGGAAGCCCCAGATTCCCCAGGAGTCTCCCCAGCCGGAGGCGCGGTCGAATCGGTAGCCGCCCGTGGCGGCGGTGTCGCCGAAGACGCAGGCCACGTAGTTGGCCATCCCCGCATTGACCGCCAGCACCGCTTGCTGGAGGAGGGCGCCGGCGGTGCCGCCGCCCATGTTGAAGGTCCCCGTGAATCGGGGATCGATGCCCAGGGTCTCGCCCACGCGCAGGTAGTTGAGCGGGCCTTCCGGCGATGTCGTTCCCGCCATCGTCATGAGGCCGTCGATCTGCTCCTTGCGGAGGCCCGAGTCGTCCAGGGCACGTTTGAAGGCTTCGACGGCCAGGGTGAGGGGGGTGGAGCCCGGCAGCCTGCCTTGCGGCGAGGCGCCAACGCCGACGATGGCAGTCTTGTCGCGAAGTGGGTGCATAGGTGTTCCTTAAGTTTCTCGCGCTAGCGAAGGACCTGCTCAGCGACCAGTTCGTCGTACAGTTCTTCGCTGAAGTCGAGCAGTTCGCGCAAGACTTCGCGTGTGTGTTGGCCGAGCAGAGGCGCCGCGCTGCGCACCTGCACCGGGGTGCCGGCAAAGCGGAAGGGCGGCATGTTGTACAGCGCCGGACCCATCTCGGGATGCTCCAGGGAGACCCAGTGTCCGCGGTGTGCCAACTGCGGATCGCGCTCGACGACGTCAGAGGCGTCCTGTACCACTCCAGCCGACACACCTGAAGCCTGCAACTTCTCCATGAGAGACGTCGCATCGTGCGGTCGCGTGGCTTGCGCGAGCCAGTCATCGAGTTCGTCCGCATGCGCGATGCGCGCTTGCGCCCGGTCCCAGCGAGAGTCCAGGGCCCACGGTGGGCGGCCCAGTGCTTCGCGAAGTCGGAACCACCCCTCGTCGTCCCGCACGGCAATCGCGATCCAACGGTCTTCCCCGGCACAAGGGTAGACACCGTGCGGCGCCATCGCTGCATGGCGGTTGCCTTGGCGCTGCTGCACGCGGCCATTTGCGGTGAGGTCCAGGAGCGTGGGGCCCAAAAGGGCCACGGTAGGCTCGACCTGGGCCAGGTCGATGAATTGGCCTTCCCCGGTGCGCCGGCGGTGACGCAGAGCGGCCAGCAGCGCGAAGGCAGCGTGACAGGGATTCGGGATGTGGTCGGGATAGTTGGTTCCCGTGCCCGCCGGTTCGCGTTCGGGCAGGCCGCTCAGTTCGTGCAGCCCGGTGAGGGACACCATGCTCGCACCGTAGCCGAGGTAGGAGCGCTCGGGCCCTTCGGAGCCAGCCATCGACATGGCGAGATAGATGATGTCCGGCTTCACCTTGCGAACGTCGTCGTATCCGAGCCCGAACTTCTGCATGACGCCGGGGGTGAAGTTGTTCGAGATGACGTCGCTGTCCTCGAGCAGCTGCTTCACGATCGCCAGTGCGCGCGGGTGCTTCATGTCGATCGTGATGCTCCGCTTGCTCGTGTTGCGGTCGGCGAAGTAGCCGCTGCGGTTCACGCCAGAGGCGCCGTCCTTGTAGGGCGGAGCGAGCCGTAAGGAGTCCAGGCGGGCGGCGCTCTCGACCTTGATAACATCCGCGCCCATGTCGGCCAACAACTTTGTGCAGTAGGAGCCTGCGCCCAGCCAGCAGAAGTCGAGAACGCGGATGCCGGACAGCGGGAGTTCGGAATCGGTCTTCACAGGCTCGCCTCCGCGGCGATGGCAACGGTGGCACCGCGCCCCGCTTCACGCCAGACTTCTTCGTTGTGCTGGCCCAGGCGCGGCGCCGGGCGTTGCACGCGCCAAGGCGTGCCGGACAACTTGTAAGGCGCCCCGGGCATCCGAAGTGTGCGACCCGCCACGGCGCCGACAACATCGACAAAGTGACCTCGGCTGCGCAGCTGCGGGTTCTCCAGGATGTCCGCGGGCGTGTTTACCGGGGCGATCGGGATCTGGCGCGCCTGACCCGCGTGATACAGGTTCGCCTTCGAGCGCGGCGCGGCCCAGGGAATGAAGAGTTCGTTGAAGCGCCGCTTCGCTTCATCGGACTGCAGGTATTCCACCTGCTGCCACTTCGGCAGCGAGAGCTCCTCGACGCCCGCCATCCCTTCGTCGGCGAACCACTTGATCGTACGCTCCCAGAACCGGTTGGCGCCGATGCCGCCGGCCATCAGGAACACATAGCCGTCGCTGCAGGCATAGACGCCCGTTCCCGCGAAACGTTGCTCGCCGGCCCAGCGCTTGCGGACCGTACCTTCCAGGTCATAGAACTGGATGGCGTTCTCCATGGCCAGGACAACCGCTTCCTGCATCGACACATCGATGTGCTCGCCACGCCCCGTGAGTTCGGCCTGCGTCAGGGCAATCATCGCGGCGACCGCGCCGTACATGTTGGCGCACAGGATGGCCTGGTCGCCATGGACGCGCATCGGCGCGCTGTCCGGGTATCCGCCCAGCGAGAGAAAGCCGCCGAGCGCGAGCGCCACGATGTCTTCTGCCTGGTACTGCGCATAGGGACCGGTCTGCCCGAAGGGCGTGATGCTGAGCATCACCAGCCCGGGGCGCAGCTTGGCCAGCGTGTCGTAGTCGAGGCCGCGGGAGGCCATCGTGCCTGGTGCGGCCGTCTCGATAACCAGGTCGGCAGTGGCCACGAGCGAACGCAGGCTGTCTTGGTCGATCGGCAGCTTGAGGTCGAGCGTGATGCCGCGCTTGCTGGTGTTGTGGTACGCGAAGGCCAAGCTGGCCTCTATACCGGGCGTGTCGTCGAGATAAGGGGGCTGGTGACGCAGCGCGGAGCCCTGCGGCGGCTCGACCAGCACCACGTCGGCGCCCAATTCAGCGAAGAGCTTGCCGGCGTAGTTGCCCAGCGGGCCCGAAAGGTCAAGCACCCGCAGCCCGGTCAGAGCGGCTGTCGGCTGGTTTTGATGTGAGTCCATAGTGTGGAGTTCCGATGGCGAGGAGCGATTGAGGCGGAGTCTAGCGGTGTTACCCTTGCAATGCAAGGTCGCTCTTGCTATTCTCCGTTCCGTTGACGGAGAACCTCCGACAATAAAGCCCACATCGTGGACTAACGTCGAAACCACCAGGAACCAGCCATGGCCCGCGAATACAAGGACATCCTCGTCGAGCACCGTGATCACATCGCTCGCATCACCATCAACCGCCCCAAGTCGTACAACGCCTTCACCGGTGACACGCTCAATGAGCTCACGCTGGCGTTCGAGGACGCCGGCGCCGATCCGACGATCGGTGTGATCGTCCTAACGGGTGCGGGGAACAAAGCCTTCTGCGCGGGTGGGGACGTCGGCTGGGAAGCCAAGGGCGGCAAGGAGCGGACGCTGCTGGAGCCGTACATGCTCCACGTGACGATCTCGCGCTGCCCCAAGCCCGTGATCGCGCGCGTGAACGGGTATGCCATCGGCGGCGGCAACCACCTGGCCTACTACTGCGACTTCACGATTGCGTCCGAGAACTCCACGTTCGGCCAGAACGGTCCTCGCGTCGGCAGCGTGCCGGCGAGTCCGCTACCCAGCTATCTGTCGAAGATCATCGGCCACAAGCGCGCGAGAGAGATGTGGATGCTGTGCCGCCGCTACACCGCCAATCAGGCGATGGACATGGGCCTGGTCAACGCAGTCGTGCCCGCCGATCAGCTGGACGCGGAAGTCGATCGCTGGTGCGAGGAGCTCCTGAGCGCGTCCCCCACGGTGCTGCGCGTCATCAAGGCCGCCTTCGTCGCCGAGTTCGAATACCTCTTCGGCCACAACGACTCGCATCGCCGCCAGATGGTCGCCCCCGACTTCTGGTCCACCGAGCAGAAGGAGGGCACGAGCGCATTCGCCGAGAAGCGCAAGCCGAACTTCCGCCGCTTCCTGAAGCCGCGCTGACCTTTCCCGAACCTGGAGACATCGATGAAAGCACCTCTCTCGCACATCCGTGTGCTCGACCTGAGCCGCCAGTTGGCCGGGCCGTGGTCGGCGCAGATGCTGGCCGATTTCGGCGCGGACGTGATCAAGGTCGAGCGGCCCAAAGTTGGTGACGACATGCGCCACTACGGCCCGCCCTTCTTGAAGGGGCCGGACGGGAAGGAAACGCAGGAATGCCCGTTCTTTCTTGCCGCGAACCGCAACAAGCGGTCGGTGACGATCGACATCGGCAGCAAGGAGGGCCAGGACCTCATTCGCCGGATGGTGGCCCATTGCGACGTCGTGATCGAGAACTACAAGGTCGGCACGCTGCAGCGTTATGGCCTGGGCTACGAGGATCTGAAGAAGATCAAGCCCGACCTCGTGTACTGCTCGGTGACCGGCTATGGCCAAGACGGGCCGTACCGGGATCGCGCGGGCTACGACTCCGTGCTGCAGGCCATGAGCGGCATCATGAGCATCACCGGGGAGCCGGACGATGTTCCCGGGGGTGGGCCGCAGAAGACGGGCATGCCGGTGAGCGACTTCTCGGCGGGACTGTACGCCACCGTCTCCATGCTGGCCGCGCTCATGCATCGTGAGCGCACCGGTGAGGGCCAGTACATCGACATCGCGCTGCTGGACACGAGCATGTCGCTACTGCCCGTGGAGATCCTGCGTCATCTGCAGCTGGGCGAGACCCCGAAGCGCCTGGGACTGAAGAGCCGCAACATGGTGCCTGCGCAAGCCTTCCACTGTGCGGACGGGCAGCTCGTGCTCGCAGTCGGCACCGACGATCAGTTCCGCAAGCTCATGCAGGGCCTTGGTCGCGCCGAGATCGGCACGGACCCGCGCTTTGAAACCAACCGCCTGCGCAAGCAGAACCGCGACGCGCTCATCCCCCTCCTCGAGGAGCTGTTCAAGCAGCAGAGCGTCGCGCATTGGGTGGACACGCTGAGCGCGCGCGCCGTCCCCTGCGGGTCGGTGAACGACATCAGCCAGGTGTTCAAGGATCCGCATGTCCGCCATCGCGGGATGCGGATGGAGATGGACCACCCCACCATCGGAAAGGTGCCCCTGCTGGGCAACCCAGCCAAGCTCTCGGTGACCCCTCCGACCTACCGTCGCGCTCCGCCCTTGCTCGGTCAGCACACTCGCGAGGTCCTGCGCGAGTTCGCCGGCGCCGACGACGCCATGCTCGTCCAGCTCGCGGACAAGGAAGTGATCTGAGCGCCATGGGTGGTACCAGGCTCCCTTCGGACACGACGCGCACGCTCGCGCGATGGGTGTCGGCGCTGCGCTTCGAGGACCTGCCCGGCGAGATCGCCGAGGCGGCGAAGCTGCAGATTGTCGACACGCTCGGGGTGGCGTGGGCCGGCTCGAAGGCGGAGTCCGTGGACCAGGTGCGCAGGGTCATCGCCGACACCGGTGGCGCGCCGCAGTCGCGCGTCTGGTGCTTTGGCGACCGGCTGCCGGCAACGCAAGCGGCCTTCGTGAACGGCATGCTGGCGGCGGCGCTCGACTTCGACACGCTCCATGAGCGAGCCAACGTTCACAGCGACGGCGTCGTACTGCCGGCGGTGATGGCGCTCGCGGAAGTCCGCGGCGCATCAGGCGCCGAGCTGATAGCCGCGCTGGTGGCGGGTGGCGAATTGATGGTTCGCCTGGGCCTCGCCGCGCGAAGCGCACCGGGGTGGTTCTACTCGTCGGTGTTCGGAGCATTCGGCGCCGCCGCGGCAGCGGCGAATCTCCTTCGCTTGACAGAGGCGCAGGCCCTGCATGCGATGGGAATCGCCCTCAGCCAAGCCTCCGGAACGCAGCAGCCGTTGCTGGAGCGCAGCCTCACGAAGCGCCTGCAGACCGCGTATGCGGCGCGACAGGGTGTCGAGGCGGCCCTTCTCGCCGAAGCAGGCGTGACGGGTCCGACGCAGCCCCTGGAAGGCCTTGCGGGGATCGACACGCTCTATACGCAGCTGGATGCCGATTTCCTTGGGGAACTCGGCGACCGCTATGACTCGCTCGGAATGACCTTCAAGAAGTACGCGAGCTGCATGTGCAACCACACGCCGATCGAAGCAGCGCTCCGGCTGTGCTCCGAAACCGGCGCGCAATCGGCTGACATCGAAAGCGTGCTGGTCACGATCTCGCCTTTCATGCACCGGCTCACTGGAGCGCCCTTCGTTCCGGGCGACAACCCCCAGGTGAGCGCTCAGTTCAACGTGCGCTATTCGGTTGCGAGCGCGCTGGTGCGCGGCCGCTTCGAGCCCCGCGACATCGAGCCGGCGGCCGTGCTCGACGCCGGCGTGCTGGATCTCGCGGCCCGCGTCGAAGTTCGCTTGGACGAAAGCGCGGAGCGTTTCGGCCCGGCGCGACTGGATGTGCGCTGGCGTGGCAAGGGCGGGCATTCCATCACCGTTCAGGTACCGCCGGGTACGCCGGGCGACCCGCTGCCTGAAGCCGAGATTCTCGCAAAGGCGCGAAGCGCCTTCACCCACGCCGCCGTTCCGATGGGCGCGGACTCGGCCGACACATTGATCAGTAATCTGCGGTCGCTCGAGCGCTGCCCCCGCGTCGGCGATGTGCTGGACCTCCGCTCTTAACCATCAACCCCAGGAGACTTTCATGAAATCCAATTCCACCGCGGCCTCGTTACCTGGCCGTCAAACATTCAAGTTGGTGCGTGTCCTCGCCGCAGCGCTCGCCTCTGCAGTCATGGCGACGCAGGCCGCTGCGCAAGCGGCCTACCCAAACCGGCCCATCCGCATGGTTGTCGCTTTTGCCGCGGGCGGCTCGACCGACGTCGTCGCCCGCTCCATCAGCCAGAAGCTCGGCGAAGCGCTGGGCGTGCCCGTCGTCATCGACAACAGAGCGGGAGCCAACGGCACCGTGGGAAGCGACATCGTCGCGAAGTCGGCCCCCGATGGTTACACGATCATGATGGGCGAGGTAGGCAGCCTCGCGATGGCGCCGGGGCTCTATCCGAAGCTGCCATACGACCCTGACCGCGACTTCGTGCCCGTGACGCTCGTCGCACGCACGCCGCTGCTGGCGGCGGTCAAGTCTGACAGTCCCATCAAGTCGCTCGCCGAACTCATCGCCCGCGCGAAGAGCAACCCCGGCAAGTTGAACTATCCCTCGTCCGGTGCCGGCGGCCCGAACCACCTCGCGGGCGAGTTGTTCAATATGCAAGCCAACGTTAAGACCCAGCACATCGCATACAAAGGCGGCGGCCCCGCTGTCCTTTCGCTCGTCACCGGCGAAACTGACTTCGGCCTGTTGAGCCGGGTCACGATCGACTCGCAGTTGCAGTCGGGCCGGCTGAAGCCGCTGGCGGTCGCTAGCGATCAGCGCCTTGCCAACATGCCCGACCTGCCGACCTTTGCCGAAGCAGGGCTCCCGGGCTTTACAGCGGAAACCTGGTTCATGGTCGTGGCGCCGGCCGGCATCCCGCCAGCCATCGTCAACAGGCTCAATGCCGAGATCGCGAAGATCCTTCCCACCCCCGAGATGAAGGAGCGCTTTGCAAAGATGGGCGCGTTCGGCGTGGGGAACACGCCCGACGCGGCGGCCGCGTTCCTGAAGGCCGAACTCGCGAAGTGGACGCGTGTGAGCAAGACCGCCAACATTACTCTGGACTGATCTTCGAGGGAGGCAAGGGTGCCCATCCGCGACGATGTTCCGGGGGGCCGTCATCGCCTCCCAGGGCCGGATCGCCATAGCGGTGCCGGCCCGTCCCCTGCGATGCCAGGGGGTACGCAGAGCATCCAACGGGCCGTGATGATCCTGCGCGAGCTCGGCTCGCGCAACCGGGAAGGTGCACGCCTATCCGAGCTGGTCCACTCCCTCAAGCTGGAACAACCCACCGTGCACCGGATGCTGCGCTCACTCCTGGCGGAGCAAATGGCGACCCAGGATCCCGAGACAAAAAGATACTATCTCGGACAGGCCATCTTCGAGCTCGGTCTTGCGGCAGGCCATCGGTTCGGCTTGAAGTCGCTGTGCGAACCGATTCTGAGCAGCCTGTCGTCGCGCACCAGGGACACCACATTCCTGGCGGTGAGGAGCGGCGACGAATCGGTGTGCCTGGACCGACGTGAAGGTGAATCCCCCGTCAAGATCTTTACGCTCGCTGTGGGCGACCGGCGGCCGCTCGGCGTGGGGGCTAGTGGCATGGCCTTGCTGTCTGCCTATCCCGCGGAGGAAGTTCGACGCGCGATCGAGTCGAACCGGGAGCGCCTGGCCAACTACGGCGAAAGAAATCCTGCCGGCTTGATGGAGCGCGTGCTCGAGGCGAAGGCCCGCGGCTATTCGGTGAGGGACTTGCCAGGCTATGAGGGCATTCGCGCAATCGGGATGCCCGTGGTGGATCCGCAAGGAAGACCGATCTGTGCGCTGAGCATTTCCACGCTCGTCGCGCGCCTGACTGGTGAGAACTTCGAGCAGAGACGCCAGCTTCTGCACCAACACTGCGAAGCCATTGCCCGCCTCGTATCGCGTGGGACGTGATCGCTTCGGCTTTCCCCTCCTTGGGGAAGCCGAAGCGTCCTGCCTCTGTCCGGTCGCTCCGGAAGTTGGGACGCCCCTCAGGCCTGACGGCGGCTGCCCAGCATCAAGTCCGCCGCGATGTTCGCGATGGCGAGCACCGGTGCGTGCGTGTTGCTGCAAGGAAGCGTCGGCATGACGGACGCGTCCACGACCCGCAACCCATCCACGCCACGTACCCGGAGCGCCTCGTCCACCGGCGCGGACGCGTTCTTGCCCATCGCGCACGTGCCGGCGTAGTGGAAGTAGGTCACGAAGGTCTTGCGCACGAAGTCGGCGATCTCGGCCTTCCCAGCACCACGCAGGCTGAACTGGTCCAGGCGCATGTCGGAGAACGCCCTGGAATTGCCGATGGCGATGCCCATCTCCATGCCACGCACGTACGTGTCGATGTCTGCCTGCTCGGCAAGGTAATTGGGGTCGACCAGCAACGGAGAGGCCGGGTCGGCGCCAGTCAGGCGCACACTACCGCGGCTCTTGGGCTTCATCAGCCCCGGCATGACCGCGAAGCCTTCGTCAAACTTGATGTCCGGCGAACCGAAGACGTTCTGCCGCCCGAGAATCTGGATGTCGGGCCCGGCCAGCGATGCGCTCGACTTGAGATATGTCGTCCCCGAGACACCGGTGCCCTCGAAAGCGGGCATCTTTGCCTTGGACCGGAAGTAGATGCGGGTCAGGACGTGATCCTGCAGGTTCGCACCGATCTCCCGCCGGTCCGCAACGACGGCGATGCCGAGCTTGCGAAGATGGTCGGCGGGCCCCACGCCAGACAGCATCAGGATTTTCGGGGAGTGGATGGCGCCCGCGCAGAGCACGACCTCCTTCGCCGCGGCGAAGCGGCGTTCCTGGCCGGCAACCGTCGTCACCACGCCCCGGCACTTGCCGTTGACGATGTCGAGTTTCCAGACCGGAGTTCCCGAGAGCAGGGTGAGATTGCTGCGCGCCAGCGCGGGCAGCAGGAAAGCGTGAGCAGCGGAAAAGCGCCGCCCGTTGGCGATGTTGTGGTCCGTTTGGCTCGCACCGAGCATGCTTGCGCTGCCGTTGATGTTCTGCTTTTCGGGGATGCCCTGTTCTTTCGAAGCTTCGATCATGGCCCGGGTCACCGGGTGCGACAGCGCGGTGGTTTGGGTCGGGATCGGGCCCGAGCCGCCCCGGAATTCACTTTCGCCGCCCGCATACCGCTCGAGCCTCTTGAACCGGCCGGCAATGGAAGTAAAACCCCAATCCGGACCGGCCAAGGCTTCCCACTCGTCAAAGTCAGCCTTGTCGCCCCGGAGCCACATCATCGCGTTGATGCTGGATCCCCCTCCGATGATCTTCCCGATCGGCACGGGAATCACGCGGTTGCCGAGGTGAGCCTGGGGCACGGTGTTGTTGCGCCAGTCCGTGTCTGCGCCGATGTTGGTGGGCCACTGCAGCGGCCCGGAAATGCGCTCCTGCTCGATGTCGGTGCCGCCGCCTTCGATGACGAGCACGCTGGCGTTGCCGCCCTGCGACAGGCGATGCGCCATCACGCAGCCTGCGGCGCCGGCCCCGACCACGATGTAGTCGTATTCGGCCTTCAGGTTGGCATTTTGCGCGGCCTGGTTGGTTTGGGCGAGCGCGGCGTGCTCGGACATTTCGTACGCCGAGGCGGTCGCGATGCCGAGCGATGCGAGCCCCTGCAGAAAGGTCCTGCGGCTGATGCGGCCACGGTAGGCGGCGTCGACCAGTGCGTTGATCTCTTCGCCACGTTGCAATTTGCGGTCCATTGCTTGTCTCCTTCTTTCCGGGTCAGTGGGTTAGTGCGGCCTCGCCGCGCATGGGGAATCTCAGATCGCCAGCTGGTCGCCGATGGGCAGCCGGCGGATGCGGGTCCCGGAGGCGGCGAAGATCGCGTTGCAAAGCGCCGGTGCCACGGGTGGCAGTCCGGGCTCCCCGACGCCTCCCGGCGCGACGGAATGGTCAGATGGAGTCAGGTGACAACGGATCTCGCGCGGCGCTTCCGCGTGCCTGGGCAGGGCGTAGTCGTGGAAGTTGCTCTGCTGGACGCTGCCGTCCTTGAAGGTGACCTGCCCGTGCATCGCAAGGCCGAGGCCCATGATCACGGAGCCTTCCAGCTGCGACCGGATGCGGTCCGGGTTGACGTGCGGCCCGCAGTCGATCGCGATGTCCACGCCAAGGATGCGAAGGCCTCCTTTGGCATCGACTTCGACTTCGATCACCGCCGCGGTGTAGCTCACGAAGGTGTTCGCGACCGCGATGCCCAGGCCGCGCCCCCTGGGCAGGCGCCGGCCCCAGCGGGCGCCCGCTGCCGCCAGCTCGATCACGCGTCGCATCCGCCCGGTGTCGATCGGGTAGCGCTCAGGCGACTCGCCGTAGTTGACCTGATCGGCGAAGATCCGCGGATCGATGCGCCGGTCGGGCCCGAGAAGCTCGACCAGATAGTCCTTCGGGTCGCGCCGCGCCGCGACCGCGAGCTCGTTGATGAAGCATTGGACGGCGAAAGCGTGCGGAATGTTGTAGACCGACCGGAACCATCCAATGCGGGTGTGTGCCGCCACTTCCGGGGATTCGACCCTCACATTCGGAATGGCGTACGGCACGTTGATGGCGGTCATCCCCATCTCCAGGGGCCGCAGCATCTTGTTTTCGAGCGAGAAGGTCGCGCCGATGGAAGGCGCGGCAGAACGGTGCAGCCAGGCCACCGGTTTGCCTTGATCGTCCAGCGCCGCCTCCAGCCGCTCCACGGCCACCGCGTGGTAATACCCGTGCCGCAGGTCGTCGTCGCGCGTCCACTGCAACTTGACAGGCTTGCCGCCCATCTCCCTGGAGACTAAGGCGGCCTCCGACACGAAGTCCGACTTCGACTTGCGGCCGAAGCCGCCACCCAGCAACGTGACATTGACCGTCACCTGCTCAGGCTTGACGCCCAGGTGCGCCGCGACGTTGTCCCGCGCTCCTTGCGGCGCCTGCACGGGCGCCCAGATCTCGCACTGGCCGTCGACGATGCGCGCCGTGGCAACGAGAGGCTCCATCGTCGCGTGTGCAAGATGCGGCAAGTAGTATTCGGCCTCGACACGACGCGGGGCGCGGGCGAGCGCCGCCATCGTGTCGCCGTCGTCGCGCGCCGCTTTCGACGTCGTGCGGGCCGCCTTTTCAAGCGTGAGCTTGTAGGTTTCCGAGTCGTACGCGGCGTTGGGCCCGTGCTCCCACTCGAGCACCAGGGCTTCGCGCCCCTTGATGGCCGCCCAGGTGTTGTTGGCCACCACGGCGACACCGCCTAAGGGGTGGTGCGCCGCCGGCAGAGGCGTGCTTTTCAGTTCGATCACGCGGATGACGCCCGGCACCTGGAGCGTCTTTTGGGCGTTGAAGGACTTCAGCCGGCCACCCACGACGGGCGGGCGGGCCATGACGGCATACACCATGCCGTCAAGCCGAGTGTCGATGCCATACGCCGCGCTCCCCCGCACGATGTCCGGGCCGTCGATCAAGGGAATGTCGGACTTCCCGATGTAGCGGAAATGGGCCGGAGCCTTGAGCCTCAGCGTGTCCCGGGCGGGGACCGGTAGGGCGGACGCCGCAGCGGCCACTTCGCCGAACCCGAGCTTGCGTCCCGAGGGCCGGTGCACGAGTTCATGGTTCACCGCCTGCACTTCCGAGGCCGGCACTGCCCAGCGCGCGGCGGCCGCTGCTTCCAGCATGGTCCTCGCTGCTGCCCCGACGCGCCGCAACGGTTCGGTCCAATGCCGCATGCTGCGCGAACCATCCGTGTTTTGGTTGCCGTACTTCTTCTCGTCGCCCGGGGCTTGCGTCACGCGAACCCGCGCAAGGTCGGCTTCCAGCTCCTCGGCGACGACCATCGGGATGCTGGTGCGAACCCCCTGGCCCATTTCCTGGCGGTGGCAAACGACCGTGACGATGCCGTCCGTCGCGATGCTCACGAAAACTAGGGGGTTGTCGACCACGCCGCCAGGCATGCGATCGCCACCGTACTTCGGCGGTGGTGTCGGCGCCGCGGCTTGCGCGTACACCTCGCCACTGGGGGCAACGGCCAGCGCGAGGCCGGCCGCCACGCCCTTGAGTAGGCTGCGCCTGGTGGGATGGGACGACGAAGCGGGAGTTGGCGTTGCGGTGCTCATGCCCTGCTCCTGCGTTGGGCCGCAACCTGCTTGATGGCTGACCGGATCCGGGTGTAGGTTCCGCAGCGGCAGAGATTGCCGTTCATTGCTTCATCGATCTGGCGATCATTCGGGTCCGGCACGCGCTTGAGCAGCGCGACGGCGGCCAGGATCTGCCCGCCCTGGCAATAGCCGCACTGCGGCACACGAAGTGCAAGCCAGGCTGCCTGGACGGCTGCTCCCAGACCGTCAGTCTCGACATGCTCAATCGTCGAAACACGCTTGCCCGCAGCGGCGGAGATGGGAGTGATGCAGGAGCGTGTGGGCTCCCCCTCCACGTGCACGGTGCAGGAGCCGCACAGCCCCGCCCCGCAGCCGAACTTCGTGCCGACCATCCCGAGTTCGTCACGCAACACCCACAGGAGTGGCGTGTCCGCTGGGGAACTGACCTGCAATGCACGGCCGTTGATATTCAGATTCGTCAAAGAGATGTCTCCTTTCTGGACGCATGCGTGCAGCGCGCGCGTGCTCCTACCAGTCATCGAAAACCAGCGAGCTCATCCAAAAAAAGCCCATGATGTGGACTTTAGATATTCTTGGCTGATCGGAGGCGAGTATGGGAATTCCGTATGCGTACGACAAGAGAGAAGTGCCCTGTTCGGGTACTTTATTTTGCCTTTTATCCACATTGTGGGTTTTCATAAGTCCACTATATGGGCTCAGGAGACGAGCGCGAGACTGGACGCGCCGCGGGGGTCGCGTCCGGAGCCCGGGGGAGTGACCGGCTACGATGGCGGCCGATGGAAGGCTTCAACGCATGTCAGGTCAAGATCCCAAGGGCACGGGTAGAAAGGCTGCGGTTCCGGCGGGAACCCAGAGCATTCAGCGGGTTGTGATGATCCTGCGCGAGCTGGCGGCGCGAAACCGCGAGGGCGCGCGCTTGTCGGACCTGGTCCAGTCCCTGAAACTGGAGCAACCTACGGTGCACCGGATGCTGCGCTCGCTCGTGGCAGAGTCGATGGCGACCCAGGACCCCGATTCAAAGAGGTACTTTCTTGGGCAGACCGTTTATGAATTCGGACTCGCGGCCGGCCATCGATTTGGCCTGAAGGAGTTATGCGAGCCCGTTCTCAGCAGCCTCTCATCCCTGACGCGCGACACCACGTTCCTGGTCGTGAGGAGCGGCGACGAATCGGTTTGCCTCGACCGGCGCGAGGGTGATTCGCCCGTCAAGATCTTCACTCTGGCGATCGGCGACCGTCGTCCGCTCGGGGTGGGGGCGAGCGGCATGGCGTTGCTGTCGGCGTATCCCGAAGACGAAATACGTCGGGTCATCCGGGCAAACGCCGAGCGCTTCGCCAACTATGGTGAAAGCGATCCGAGGGCTCTCGTCGCGCGGGTCCTCAAGGCGAAGGAGCTGGGCTATTCGCTGCGGGATCTGCCCGGCTACGAAGGGATCCGGGCGATAGGCATGCCGATCGTGGACGCCCACGGAAAGCCGATCGCTGCCTTGAGTGTTTCGACCCTGGTAGGCCGGCTGACTGGCAAGAACCTGGATGAACGCTGTCGTCTACTTCGCGAGCACTGCGACGCAGTCAGACGTTTGGTTGCCTAGTGACCCGGGCGATGGGGAAAAGAGGCTGGCCAAACCGTCGATGAATTCGCCGGCCTCCTGTTCGTTCATGGCAGCCGTCACTTCCTTGTCGCTTCGACCTGCGCGACCGCAACCCGCGCGCGTCCAGCCGCTTCGGCATGGCCGCGTTGCGCCAGACCGTCTGCCAGCTGGCGCAGTTGTGCCGCGGTCAGGCCGACGTTCATGCTGAACGCGATATGCGATTGCAGCTGCGACTCGACGCCAGGCAGCGCCGAGAGCGCGCCAACCGTGGCGAGTTCCCGGCTTTGCCAGTCGAGGTTGTCGCGTGCGAACATGGCGCCGAACAGGTGCGACTTCAGGTACTCGTCGATGAGGGGGGCAAACTCGAACAGCGGTCCACGCACGGGCGCGCCAACCAGCTTCGTCTGGTTGGCAGTACCGAGTTCGAGCAGTTCCTGTCCCTTGGGGACCGGGCCGGGCTCACGCCCTGGCGCATCCCGCACGCCGCGCTGCTTGCGCGCGTCCACCACCTTCATCAGTTCGCCAAGCGCATTGAGGCTGCGCGGGAAGCCGGTGTAGGCGTACATCTGCACTAGGATTTCCTTGGTCTCGCTCAGGGTGAGGCCGGCGTCCAGGCCCTGGTTCAGAGCCTGGTTGAGCCGGGGGATGTCGCCCACGGCCGTAGCGGCGGCGATCGGAGCGGCGGCCTGCTGCTTCAAGGAGAGCGACTGCTGGGCGATCGCTGCGGGCTGCTGGCTGCCTGTGCCCTGCTGGGCCGCTGCCGGATGCAGCGCAGAGGCCGCGAGCATCGTGGCCGCGGCCACGATGCATGCGAGGTGCTTCGTCGGATCAACGCGCGTTGTATTGTTCATCGCTGACTTTCTCCATCCCGTTGAAAACCACTGCGGCCATCCAGCGCAGGAACTTCGGAATCTCGTCTTCATCTGTTCATGGTGATCACCAGTTCGAGCCGGGGCCGCTCACAGCTCCTGTTGCGTGGGCCGGAACACGATCTCGTTGACATCCACGTCTTCGGGCTGGCTGATGGCGAATGCCACCATGCGTGCATAGCTTTCGGGGGGATGCCGACCTTGCCGACATACGACTGGTTCGCCGACCGGACGTCTTCCTCGCTGATGTGGTCGAGGAGCTCGGTGGTCACCGCACCAGGCGATATGAGTGTGGTGCGGATGTTGTACGGCTTGGTTTCCTGGCGGAGCCCTTCGGTCAGGGCCCGGACAGCGAACTTCGTGGCGCAGTAGACGGCGGCGTTCAGCGCCGGCCCGCCCCCTTTGTACGGAACATGGACCATGTCAACGGTGGGGGAGGACGGTGCCACCGCAGCCCTTGTCCGAAATCCCCTTGCACTTTATTGGAATGAATCGCGAGCTGGTGCGACAGCAGCATCCCGACGGCCGAGGGCGTAGGGGTTGCCTGTCCATCTAAGCAAGCTACTTGACTGACGGGAACAAGACTTGCAACAATGCTGCGAATTCCGCAGCATCTCAAGTGAAAAAAGCAGGTCGCCCTGATCGCACAGTCGACGCCGAGGTACTGAAGGCAAGTTCTGCCGTGCCCTTCCAGCTCCGCTCACCCCAGCCGGCGCATGTATCGAGTGGCCAATTTGGCAGCCGCCTGCGGCATGCGCGCCGCACGAAAGGAATGAGCCTGAAGCAGGTAGCAGCCTTGGCGGGCTGCACCGAAAGCTTCTTGTCCAAGGTGGAAAACGAGAAGGTCAACCCCTCTTTGAGGATGCTCCACCGGATCGTTGCGATCCTTGAGATCAACATGGCCGCGCTTTTCTCGCAGCGGGACGCGAATGCGGGTCCCATCACGATCATGCGTGCCGGCGATCGGCCATTGATAGAAGTGGACCATCTTCGCCGCGGACCCGGGATCAAGCTGGAGCGCCTGGTGGCCAATCCAGAGGCAGCGTTGCTCCAAGCGAACATCCACCGCGTTGCGCCCAAAGGCTCAACAGACGGCTGGATTCAGCACGAAGGGGAAGAGTTGGGATACGTCATCAGTGGTGAATTGGAGCTCACCGTCGACGGCGATACACAGAAAGTGGGGGAGGGAGATTCGTTTTTCTTCCACTCCAATCTTCCTCACGGGTACAGGAATCCCGGTGACCACGAAGCAGTGGTGGTGTGGGTGAACACTCCTCCAACTTTTTGAGGCCGACCGTGGCGACCTCCAAATTCCGACAGGTCACTGACCTCGATCTGAGACTGCTCCGCAGCTTCGCCGAAATCGTCGATCGGGGCGGTTTTGCGGCGGCACAGGCAGCGCTGAACATCTCGCAGTCGGTGATGAGCGAACACCTGAAGACGCTGGAGGTTCGTCTTGGGTTCGTCCTGTGCAAACGTGGCCCCGGCGGGTTCAAGCTGTTGCCTGAAGGTGAGCGGGTCTACAAGGCGGCCAAGGAGCTGTTCGCTTCCATTGATCATTTCAAGCTCGACATCGGCGAAATCGGGGACGAGATGTCGGGCGAGGTGACGATTGTCGTAGAAGATGAGATCGTGACCAACCCGGAGTGCCGGCTTCCAGAGGCCTTGAGGCTGTTTGGCCAGCGTGCCGGCGACAGGGTGCGGCTCCGAGTTGAAAACATGGTGGGATATCAAGCCATCAGCCATGTTGCAGACGGCTCGGCGCATCTGGGCTTGAGCCTATCCGACGCTCGGTCTCGCGATCTTTGCGCCCAAGTGCTCTTCGAGGAGACCGTGGATCTCTACTGCGGGGTCGGTCACGCGCTGTTCGAGGTTCCCGATCACGAGATTTCCGAGGCAACTCTCGCAAGCTATCCGTATTCCAGCCGAGGCCATCTTGAGTCCAAGAACCTCTCTCTCATCACGCGCGACTACCGACGTGGTGACGTCGGGATTGGCAGCCAGGCGCAATTGGCGCTCGTGCTCTCCGGTCGAGACCTCGGATACGTGGCGCAGCATCTGGCCGGTCCGTTCCTGGCTTCTCGGCGGATCCGGCCAGTCCGCCCGGACATCACACGCCGCATCGCTCCGATTCATGTCGTCAGCCGCGACACCAGTTCGGAGGGCAAGCTGGTAGCCCTCCTGAGAGCGTGCCTCAGGATCGCCCACGGTCCTGGTGCGTCCCAGCACCACCCGAGTGCCTGAGCCATCGCATCAGGGTTAGTACGGTGCATGGTCGGTCACCGGCGAACATTTGTTCTCGACGCACCGATGGTCTGCAGCGGTGCGGACCCATACAGTCGCCTAAGCAACGGAGCAAGAATATGTCGAAGTCGTCTCCCGCCCAGGGATCGAATGCAGGACTTGGAGCGGCACTGTCGATCCGGAACCTCACGAAGCGCTACGGGACCAATGTCCCTGCGGTGAATGACGTCAGCCTCGAGGTCCAGGCGGGCGAGTTCGTCACTTTCCTCGGCCCCAGCGGTTCAGGCAAGACGACAACGCTGAGCATGATCGCCGGATTTACGGAGGTCACGTCCGGCCACATCTTGTTGGGCAAGCAGCCCATCGATGAATTGCCGCCGCACCGCCGCAACATCGGAATGGTGTTCCAAAGCTATTCGCTGTTCCCGCACATGACGGTCTTCGACAACGTGGCGTTTCCGCTGCGCCGGAGAGGCCTTGGGAAATCCGAGACCGACGCGCGTGTCGGTCGAGTGCTCGAGCTGATCCAGCTGTCGGACAAGGCGGACCGATTTCCCAATGCCCTCTCGGGCGGACAGCAGCAACGCGTTGCACTTGCGCGTGCAATCGTTTTCGAGCCGCAACTGCTGCTGATGGACGAGCCCTTGAGTGCGCTTGACAAGAAGTTGCGCGAGCAGATGCAACTGGAGATCCGACGCCTGCACAAGGAGTTGAAGATCACCTTCATCTTCGTCACCCACGACCAGGAGGAGGCGCTGGTGATGTCCGACCGCATCGCCGTCTTCAATGACGGCCGTCTCGCGCAGGTGGGGACCTCCACGGAGCTGTACGAGAACCCTCAGTCCCTGTTTGTCGCCAACTTCCTGGGCGACTCGAACATCTTGCGCGGGCAAGCGCACATTGAAAAGGACGGTCATGTGCTCGTCAACAGCTGTGGACGCTTCTTGGCACCACGTTCGGAACGATTCGATTCGCCTTCACCGGCGGCCATCAGCGTGCGGCCGGAGCGCATGAGGGTGATCCCAGTTAACGCAACCTGCGACGATCCGAATCGCGTCGTGGGGCGCGTTTCGCAGATCATCTACGTGGGGTCATCTCGCAAGGTGGAGGCGGCCCTGCCTGACGGCACCCTGGTTCGCGTCCGGGAACAACCGCGCGATCAAATCCAGGTTCGCGAGGGTTCGGAAGTCGCCATTTGCTGGCCAACGTCTGCCGCCACCCTGTTGCCTCTTGAGCAAGGGGTTGCAGGTGGCTGAGGTGTTCATGCCCATCGGTGCTTCCGAGGTCGAACTCGGGTCCGAGCGTCCGCGGGCGAAACGCATTGCTCTCACGCGGAAATGGCTCCTGATCCCGGTCTTTCTGTTCTTCTCCGCATTCTTCTTTCTTCCGATCTTGACCCTGATCATCCGGAGTGTGACGGACACACCTCCCGGCGCCGGGATGTGGGCGAACTTCGCCTGGTTCATCGAGGAAGAGTCGAACCTGCGCATCTATGGCCGAACGCTCCTGACTGCCGCACGGGTCACGATCGTTTGCGTACTGGTCGCCTATCCCATGGCGTACGCGATGATGCGGGCCCGAGGTGCCTGGAAGCTCGCGATTCTTGGAGTCGTGCTGCTGCCCTTCTGGATCAGCACCGTCGTGCGCAACTTCGCCTGGGTTGTGATCCTGCAGGATCGAGGCGTCCTGAACTACCTCCTGGATCTTGTCGGAATCCCGGCCGTCAGCATCCTAGGAACCAAAACCGCTGTGACTGTCGGGATGGCCCAGGTGCTGCTGCCGTTCGCTCTGCTCCCGATCTACAACTCCATGCAACGCATCGACCCGAATCTCGTCCGCGCCGCATTGATGCTGGGCGCACGGCCAATTGTCGCATTTGCGTTGGTGTTCCTGCCCTTGTCCATGACAGGTGTTTTCGCTGGCGCGCTCCTCGTATTTGTCCTATCGCTTGGCTTCTATGTCACGCCGGCAATGCTGGGGTCAGCACAGGATGCGATGTTCGCGCAGATCATCTTCCGGCAGATCTCCGAGTTGCTGGCCTGGGGTCGGAGCAGCGCAATGGCAACGATCCTGCTGGTGACGACTGTGGGGATCCTGGCGCTCGGGTCTCTTCTGACTCGCCGGTTGCGCAATCGCATTGGCACCAAACCGGAGTAAGACATGGCCGACGACGCCTCACGCAAAAGAGTCTCAGCCGAGCGGCTCGGGAATTGGGTCCTGTTCGCCTTCGCGGGCGTAGTGAGCTTTACGCTCATTGCCCCCCTGCTGATCATCATCCCCATGAGCTTCAGCGACGCGCAATCCTTCGCATTTCCACCGCGCGGATTGTCCCTTCGATGGTATGAAAATCTGTTCACCAGTGAGGCGTGGTACCGCGGTGCTCTGCAATCCGTATTGATTGCTGCCCTCGTGACCGTTCTTTCACTTTTGCTGGGCACCATGGCGGCCCTCGGCATCTCGCGCATGAAGGGGTTCTCGCAAGCAACGATGTCGGCGCTGCTTCTGTCACCCATGATCCTTCCTGTAGTGGTCAGCGGCGTAGGCATTTATGCGGTATTCCTCAAATGGCACCTCACTGCGAACTACCTTGGGTTCGTCCTGGCGCACACGGCGCTTGCGGTACCCTTCGTCTTGACGACCGTCACCGCCGCCCTGAAGACATTCGACCAGACATTGGAGTACGCCGCGGCGAGTTGCGGCGCCACCCCGCTGGCAACCTTCTTTTTCGTCACCCTGCCGATCATTCGCCCCGCACTGGCCAGTGGCGCCTTGTTTGCATTCGTAGCGTCCTTTGATGAAGTCGTAATCGCCCAGTTCCTGGGGGGGCCCGAACTGAAGACGTTGCCCGTTCAGATGTTCACGAGCGTGTACGTCGATTCCGATCCGACCCTGGCTGCCATATCCACGGTCATCATCGCGCTGACCTCGATTGCGATTTTTGCGGTCATCCAGAGCAACATAGGCAAGTCCAGCTACGCCCAGGGTTGAAGGGGCTTATCGAATACACAAATCCATTTCCACCAGGAGAAGTGCGGGCATCGGCCCGCCTACCGAAGGCGCAATCCCCAGAACGCTCAGGTCAAAAGAACTGGTGAATTTCAAACTGGAGAGTGCTGAACCCGATTCCGGGAAGGCCGCCGAAGGTGCAAGCCGGCTACAGCTGGTGAATCTCTCAGGCAAAAGGACAGTGGGGCCGGCGGCATCAAGCTCGCCTGCCCTTCTTCATTCTTCGCAGGAGAGAGAGACGTGAACGTAATCGTTATGGGCGCCGGCATCACCGGTGTCGCGACAGCTTGGTATCTTGGTCAGGCGGGACACGACGTGACCGTGCTGGAACGAAATGCCGGAGCTGCTCGGGAAACGAGCTTTGGCAATGGTGGGCAGATATCCGTCAGCCATGCCGAACCGTGGGCCAATCCTTCAGCGCCGATGAAGCTGCTGAGATGGCTGGGCAAGGAAGACGCACCGCTTCTCTTCCGCTTGCGGGCCGATCCGGCCCAGTGGAGCTGGGGCCTCAAGTTCCTGCTCAACTGCTCACGCGAGCGGTCGACACGGAACATGATCCAGCTCCTCAACCTCGGGACGTACAGTCGCCAATGCCTTCAACAACTGCGCAGGGATCTCGAGATCGAGTACGACCATCAGGCAAGGGGCATCCTTCATTTCTATACGAATCAGAAGGAGCTGGATCTCGCGATCGAGCCGGCGCGAATCATGCGGGAACTCGGCTGCGAGAGGAAGGTGATTGGTCCCGATGAAGTCGTGGCACTCGAACCTGCGATGGTGCACGTTCGTCCGAGTCTGGTCGGCGCCACGTACACGAGCGCCGACGAATCGGGAGACGTGCACAAATTCACCACGGCTTTGGCTGCGAAGTGCCAGGAACAGGGAGTCCGCTTTCGCTACGGCGTCCGCATTCAAAGGCTCCACGCCACGGGCGGCGCCATGACGGGTGTGGAAATCGCATCGGAGTCGGGTCTCTACGAGACAGTGCGAGGAGACGCTTACATCCTCGCGGCTGGAAGCTTCAGCGGTCCACTCGCCAAAGGCGCAGGGGTGAAGCTCGATATCTATCCCGCGAAGGGCTATTCGGCGACGCTGCCTGTCCTAAAGGAACGCCTTGCACCCACAGTTAGCTTGACCGATGACGAATACAAGCTCGTCTTCTCCCGCCTGGGCGACCGGCTGCGCGTCGCCGGCACGGCTGAATTGAACGGCTACGACCTCTCGCTGAATCGCGTTCGATGCGAGGCGATCGTCAGGCGCACACTGGAACTGTTTCCGGGCGTCAGCCGCCAGGAACTCGCCACGTATTGGGCGGGCCTGCGTCCGGCAACTCCGGGCAATGTGCCTTACATCGGCGCGAGTGCGGTGAAGGGGCTGTACCTGAACACCGGGCACGGAACTCTCGGCTGGACGCATGGTTGTGGCTCCGGGCGAGCCCTTGCGGAGCTGATCTCCGGTCGCGATCCCGGGATCGATTTCGATTTTGTGAGGCAGCGCAGCGGACGCTCGCGCGAGTTCGCGATGGTGCACTAAGCGGCCCACTCCCTGCGACGCATGGCACCGGAAACTCCGAAGCAAAGGTCCGAACGTCTACGTTGATGCGTGCCCCGTCGCAATGGTCAGATCGCTGGAATGGAGCATCCGCTTGCTCCCGCCCAGGTCATCAATCACAGCGCAAACTAAGGAGATGAGTGTGTTGAAGAAGCCTTCCAATATGCGTCTCGGGATCGTCCTTAATGATTATCCCGGAGCCCTGGACACTGCGGATTTGCCCGACCCGTTCAATGCGGTGGCACGTCCGGGAACATTGCCCGGCTCGTTCGCGAACCCTGCTTTCTGGCCTGTCCCCACGGCATACGCTGCCGCGCCCGGCACCACCGGTATGGAGATGATCGACGGAACGTCCAGCGCCATCCATGGCATCGCGGAGGCCATCCGCAGGTTGGCACCGCATTGCGATCTCATCGTTGGGCAGTGCGGCTATATGTACGCGGCGCGATCGCAGATTCCTTTGACAACGCCCACGTTACTGAGCGGCCTGGAGCTCCTGCCGAACGCGCTCGCATCCACTCCCCGGCCGGTCGGAGTGCTTACGTTTAATCGGCTCGGCACCGAAAAGATGCTTGCCGGCCATCCGGATCTATCTCGGCTTCGCATCGTGGGCGTCGATGATCAGCCAAGCTGGTCGGTCATTTGGGAACAGGACCTGATAACCAAACAGAGATTGAATCACGAGCAGATGCGCGTGGAACTACTTGAGGTGTGCATGAGGGAGCGCCGCAACGGGGCGTTCTCAGACATCGGAGCGCTCGTCCTGGAATGTACCGCCATGCCGCAGTTTAGAAGGGACATTGTCTCCGCGTTGAGACTGCCCGTCTGGGACATCGCGGCCGTCGCTAAAGCTCTACTCGGGGCTTAGCTTCGACGACCAAGTGCTTGCCACGCCAGCCTGCGCGCCGGAGATTTGCGGAAGCACTTGGTCTGAGGTCGATCGCGCATCGCTTCCCGACGTCCCTCCTGACGCGATCAAAGCCGCACTGCGTGCCTGTGAGAGTCCACTCAGCGAGGCGGCCCGCACGAATCAGCTACTTGGACTGCCAAGTTATGAACTGCTGACTCACTTCAGCAAAGTTCTTTGACCACCACTCCTGGTTTATCGATACCCCGGATTGCGTTTGGGGCAAGTATCGGGAGACCAAAGGATCGATCTTGGGACGACTCTTGACGCTTGCATTGCCGGCCCCCAGCAGTTCGGTGAGCTTCTCTTGCTGTGGTTGCTGCGCAATGAAGTGAAGGAATGCTTCTGCAGCAGGTCGTTCTTTCGAGCCCTTCACCACGGCAAACTGATCCCATGTCATGATTTGTTGATCCGCCACGACAGCCACTTTCGCGCCGGCTTTCGCGGCAAGGAGTGTCCGGCCACCTGAAGAGAGGGCCAGGTCCGCCTGCTTGTTGACAAAGGCATCGGTCAAGCCTCCGGTCGACTGCGTCCACATGATGCTGCTCTTGATCGTGTCCAGCTTCATCAATGCGCGGTTGACGTCCAACGGGTACAACTTGTCCTCGGGGACCCCGTCTGCGAGCAATGCCATCTCCAGGATGCCGGTGGTTGGGCTGTTGTAGATGGCCCGCTTGCCGGGATACTTCTTCAGGTCGAAGAAGTCTGCCCAGCGCCTGGGCGGATTCGCGGCGTACTTCTCCTCGTTGTATGCGAACACGAAAGGAATGACTGCCGTGGGCACCCCGCACTCGTTATTGACAAAGCGCTTGTCGATTCCCGCTGCCACGAATCTCGACGTATCGACCTTTTCGAAAAGCACTCCGCAATTCGCGAGAATGTACGCGGCGTCGCCGGTGTAGACGTCCCACGATGGGTTTCCAGACTCCACCATCGCTTTGAGCTTGGCTTTGGAATTCGGCGCGTCAAGAACGGCCTTGGCGCCGGTCGCTCGTTCGAACGGTTCGACCCATCCGTCGCGATAGCTTTGTTGAGCGCTGCCGCCGAAGGTCGCGATGGTGATTTTCTGACCAGGGAGAGCGGGCTGTGCATTGATGGTCCCACACGCGAGTCCGAGGATGGCAACCGAACCAATCCGCTTCGAAAGTTCAATGGCGAACATATGCGCTCCTTTAATCAAGTACGTGACGATGACTTTTCAGTGCAGGTGGCGTTCGTCAGGTCGCACCCCAAAGTTCATCGCGCCTGCCGATTCAGCGATCTCGCCTGCGATGACGAACTTGAAAGCGATTCTTGCCAAAGCCGGATGCGACACCATCCCAAGATTAGCGAAGCTTTGGTTTGGAGTTCCGATACTGGCGTCACCCCGCTATTGGAATTTCCTCGCATTGGTCGCACTGGTACAAGCGATCGATACCGTGGTGATCCGCCGTATGTCCCCGGACCATCGATGCTCGGAGGAGCGTCAGATGACGTTTTCGGCCCGCATGCGCGTGATCTCGCCTGCGCCGTACCCCAATGACGCAAGGATTGCATCCGTGTGCTCGCCGATCTCCGGTGGGGCGGTGCGGATGGACCCCGGTGTTTCGGAGAGAAAGACCGGCGCTTGCGCCAGTGGAATTGCGGCCGCATGCGACCCGTACTCCATCATCCGGAACAACCCCGCAGCTTGTGTCTGCGGGTGTTCGATCAACTCGCTGGGACGCAGCACGGGACCAGCCGGAATCCGGGCTTGTGCGAGATCGGCAAGCGCCTGCTCCCTGGAGCGGTGCCCGCACCACTCCTGCATGCGGGCGCTGATGATGTCGCCGTTGGCTGCGCGCTTGTCGTCCGTGACAAAGCGAGCATCCTCCAGCCATCCTGGTTCCTCCATCAGCTTCACCCAACGCTCGAAGAGCGGTTGGCCCACCACCTGGCAGAGAATCCACCCGTCCTTGGTAGAGAAGATGTCCGCGGGAGCGGCGGCGAAGCTGCGATTGCCCACTGCGGCGCGGTCATGACCCTTGACCATCGCCTCTGCGGCAAACGCACTTCCCAGCATGGCGGCTGTGGCGAACAAGGAGCCGTCCACCACCTGGCCACGACCAGACCGCTGTCGGGCAAGCAGCGCCATCGCCGTGCCATAAGCGCAGTGCAATGCCGTTGCGAAGTCGCACCAGAGGATCTGAGTGCGTGCCGGCGCACCGGGCTGTCCGCTGAGGAACACCCCTCCTGACATGGCCTGGCCGACGGAATCGAACGCGAGTTGGTTGGCCATCGGCCCGGTGCGGCCGAAGCCCGTCGCCAAGGTGAGGATGGTTCTCGGGTTGATGGCGGAGATCGAGGCTTCGTCCAACCCCATCGCCTGCAGGGTGTTGGGGGGAAGGTTCGCCACGACGACATCCGCGTCCTGAAGCAGCCGCCGGACGATCTCGCGCCCCTGCGGCTTCATCGGATCGAGCGTCATGGATCGCTTGTTCCGGTTCACCTGGAGGAAGAGGGCGCCTTCGCCGGTTTCGAGCATCGGCAGCAAGAAACGGTCTTCGCTGCCGCCGATCTTCTCGATCCGGATGACATCGGCGCCGAATTCAGCAAGAAGAGTAGCGCAGTACGGAGCCGCGACATAGCGCCCGAAGTCCAGCACGCGGATCCCTTTGAGGACCTCCATGCTAGATCGCGCGCGAGGCGCCTCCCCAGTAACGGGCTTTCACTTCCTTCTTGAGCACCTTGCCGTACGCATTCTTGGGCAGTTGTTCTGCAATTTCCACCGACGTGGGCTTCTTGTATGACGCAAGTCGCGAGCGGCAGAACTCGATCAGTTCTTCTTCCCTGGACTGATTTCCTTCGCGCAGCACCACCACCGCCCGAACCGCCTCTCCCCACACATTGTCCGGAACACCGATCACGCACGCCTCGGCCACCGCCTCATGCTGCAGCAGGACCTCCTCCACCTCGCGTGGATAGATGTTGGAACCCCCGGAGATGATCATGTCCTTCACCCGGTCCGTGATGTAGATGTAGCCTTCCTCGTCCCGGACACCAACGTCGCCGGTGTGAAGCCAGCCTTCGCGAAGCACCTCGTCCGTTGCGTCCTTGTTCCGCCAATAGCCGGGAAACACTATGTCTCCCCGGACGGTGATTTCCCCTGCGACATTGGGCGGCACTTCCTTTCCCTCGTCATCCACGATACGCACGCGCACGCCGAGACTTTCCCGTCCAACCGAGCCGAGGCGCTTCAAGCCCTCTGGCGTGGTGATGTCGTACTCGGACTTGTGCATTCCGCAGATGCCACTCGGGGCCTCGCTCTGGCCGTATCCTTGGCCAAAAATCGGTCCGAATACCTCAATTGCGCGCTTGAGCACCTCGGCGTACATCGGGCCGCCACCGCACTGGACGGTCTTGAAGCTCGACAGGTCGTACTCCTTCAGGGCGGGGTAGTTCAGCAACATCTGCACCATCGTGGGCGCCATGAAGGCAGAGGTTGCCTTGAACGTCTGGATCGCCTCGAGTACTTTCGGCGGATCGAATTTTGGCAAGCCAGGGAAGACCTGGGCCGCTCCACGTGCCAAGTGCGAAAGGCCTACGCTGGTCGTGGCATGGGCCATCGGTGCAAAGTGAATGAGCCTGTCGGTTTCACGGATGTCGCGGAGGGAATTCAGCAACCGGCCGGTCACCATGTTGATCAGGTTGCGGTGGGTCTCCATGCAGCCTTTTGGCTTGCCAGTTGTTCCGGAGGTGTAGAAAAGCCACGCAAGGTCATCGGGGTCGATCGTTACATCCGGTGAAGCGTCGCTTGAGCCCTTCAGGAGATCCGCATAGTCCTCGAAGCCCTCGATCTGCTCCATGCAGATCCAATGGCCCACTGTGGGGTGCTGGAGGCGTAAGGCACGCGCGGTCTCTCCGAACTCTGGGGAAAAGACGAAGAACGAAGGCTGCGCGTCCTCCAGCATGAAACCCAGTTCGTCAATATGCAGCTTCGGGTTGAATGGCGTCGCCGCCATTCCGGCTGTTTGCGCGGCCAGGTACACCTCGAAGTGCTCGAAGCGGTTCACCGCCAGGATGGCAACGCGATCGCGTTGCTTGCCGCGGGCAAGGAGCGAATGTGCGATCCTGTTGATGCGCCGAGCGCCGTCCCCGTAGTTGATGGTGACGTCCGGCGTCACCCACAGCGGGCGCCCGGAAAAGTTCAGGGCCGAACGATGGAGCAGGTGGGCGAGGTGCACAGGGGTCAGTCCTGAGTCGAAGGGAAGACAGGCGGACGCTTCTCGAGAAACGCAGTGAGTCCTTCGCGAGCGTCGGGCTCCATGAAGTTCAGTCCTTCATAGGCGACGGACAGGTCAAAGATCGGCGCGGCCTGGCGAACCCAGTGGTTGAGGCAGCGCTTGGTCCAGCGCAGTGCACGCTGAGGCTTCTGACCAAGGGCTTCGGCGAACTTGAGTGCTGTCTCGAGGACTTCCTCCTGCGGCTTGCACATTGACACCAGCCCGATGCGCTCCGCCTCCTTCCCATCAAGCACATCCGCCGTCAGCAGGTACAACTTCGCCTTGGGCAAGCCGCAGTACAGCGGCCACAGCATGGTGGCGTGGTCCCCGGAAGCCACGCCGATGTTCATGTGCGCGTCGCAGAGTTTCGCGGTTTCTGACACGATGGAGATGTCCGCGCTGAGGGCGACCGCCAACCCTGCGCCCGCGGCGGAGCCATTGATCGCGGACACGATGGGCTTGTCCAGGTGGATCATGTTGTAAACGATTCGAAGCGCTTCCTCGCCGGTCTCGATGTGGCGCCCGATCTGCCCAAGCTTGCCAATGCCTTGGGAGAGGTCGCCGCCGACGGAGAAGGCCCGGCCGGCGCCGGTGATCACCGGCACGCGCACTTTCGGGTCGTTCTTGACCGTCGTCCAGACTTCCGCTAGTTCGTAGTGCAGCACGCTGTTTGTCGCGTTGGTCGGCGGACGGTCAATGGTGATCAGCAGCACTCCGTGTGCTCTGTGTTCGAAACGGAGGTGGTGGAATTCGGCGTAGTCCATGTGTAAATCCCCTCGGCTCGCGGCGAGTGCGGCATCGATTGGTAAGAGGGAATTCTGGAACGTCCTGGCGACCGAAGCCATCCGGGAATCGCGAACCAAGCATTTGCAAAACTGGGCGCCGAGGGAGGCGGAGCTGCGTTGGCCCGGACTCACTCGCCTGGCGGCCGCCTGGGAGTGGTTGCGGCGATCGACGGCGGCTGATCCGCTGCGTGGGCCATCACCATGCAGGAACGCAGAAGTGCAATGAGCTTTCCGTGAGGGCCAGTGTCCCGGCTGACAACCTGGACTGGAATCGTACGACGCATCAGATCCGGCCGAATCGACCGCAGCATGCCGGCCTTTACGAATGGCGCTGCGAAGTGCGCAGGAATGTATCCCAGGTTCCTTCCGGAAAGGACCAAGGCGAGCTGTGCCTGGGCGCCGAGGCCGACGTCGCCCGCCCCATATTCTCGGGTGGCCAGTGAAATATCTCTGTATTCGAAGTGGCCCCGGCTGGAATAGGGGTGCGCGCTCAACTGCGCTTCCGTGAGCTCGTGATGAGGAATGGCGAAAAGGGGATGCCCACAGCCGCAATACAATTCTTCGATCTCGTCGAACAGGCGCTGCGTCATGACGTCCCGGGCGCGCACATCGGACACGCTGATGCCCAGTTGCGCCGAGCCGTCGGCCACTCGGCTGATGGCTTGGTAGCCGACCATGGTTTCGACGCGGAGCCTTACGCGTCGGCCCACTCGTTCGCCAAAAATCTTCAAGGCGTTGGGCAGCCGGCAGCCGGGATTCGTGATCACTTCATCTTCGATCGCCAGAACGACTTCACCGGCCATTTCGTCGCCGATCTCTCCGATGTCCGACTTGAAGGAGTGGACGGCGGCAAACAACTGCTTGGCCGCCTTGTAGACCCGTTCCCCTTCCGGCATGAGCTTGAAGCCGCCAGGGCCCCGCTTGCAGAGCACGAAACCGAGTCGAACTTCGAGGGTCTTGAGATGCTCGCTCAAAACCGACTGGGAGATGTTCAGGGAGGCTTGTGCCGCAGCAAATCCTCCGCGATCCACGATCTCTGCAAAGCTGCGGAGCAGCCTCAGATCCAGATCCGTCACCTGGTTCAGTTTGGTCATCGATGCGTCCTCTGCGCGGGTGCGGCCAGCCGCGCGCGACAATCTTAAACCGCGCCACCAAGCGCTTCTTTATGCGACGCCGCCGAGGTTCTTATCGACCCTTCCAAACAGCCGCGCGCTTTTCGGCGAATGCCCGAGCCCCTTCTCTCGCGTCTTCCGAATCGAATACTGGGCGGGTGTACTCCCCTTGGCGCTCGAACATCTCGCCTTCCGGCCAGTCCCGCGATTCGGCGACCACGCGCTTGGACGCGGCGACTGCGAGCGGGCCGTTGACCCGGATTTTGTCAGCCAGGCCGATCGCGGTGTGAAGGGCTCCTCCAGGCTCTGTGAGCTGATTGACCAGTCCGAACTGCGCGGCGTGCTCCGCTGTGAGCAAGTCTCCAGTGAGGATGTATTGCATCGCAATGTGGTAGGGAATGCGGCGAGGCAGCCTGATCAGCCCTCCAGCGACGGCGGCGAGGCCGCGCTTGACTTCGGGCAATCCGAACTTCGCGTCCCGAGACGCGACCACCAGATCGCAGGCCAGGACCATCTCGAAGCCCCCGGCAAGGGCGTAACCCTCCACGGCAGCGATCATTGGCTTCAATGGAGGCTTCTGCGTCAGTCCTCCGAAGCCCCGTCCTTCTACCCGCGGCAATTCTCCGCGCAAGAACCCCTTCAGGTCCATGCCGGAGCAGAAGTTGCCGCCTGCTCCGGTCAGGACACCCACGTGCAAGGCCGGGTTGTCCTGCAGTTCGTCAAGCGCGGCCGCGATCTCGCGTGCCAGGCTCTGGGTCATGGCATTGCGCGCTTCGGGTCTATTCAGCGTCAGGACGAGGACGCCTTCTTCGTGTGCGATCTGGAGTTCCATGGGTTCCTGCGTCAGCGGGGTTGCATGCGGATGGCTCCATCGAGACGGATCGTCTCTCCGTTCATCATGCGGTTTTCGATGATGTGCATCGACAGTCTGGCGAACTCGTCGGGATGTCCCAATCGGGCTGGGTGCGGGACTGAGGCTGCCAGCGAGGCCCGCACGTTCTGGGGCAAGCGCGCGAGAATCGGCGTGTCGAAAATCCCGGGTGCAATCGTCATGACACGTATGGCCCTCTGGGCCAGATCGCGAGCGGCCACGATCGTCATACCGGCGATGCCCGCTTTCGCCGACGCGTACGGGATCTGGCCTACTTGGCCTTCCCAAGCGGCAACCGACGAGGTGAGAATGCAGACACCACGATCACCGTCGATCAAGTCGTTCTTCGCCATCGCCGCTGCAGACAGGCGCAGCACGTTGAAAGTGCCGAACAGGTTGATGCGGACGATGTTTTCGTAGAAATCCTGCGACCCCGGCTTACCCTCCTTGTCGAGGATTCGAAGTGCGCCGCCGCGACCGGCGCAGTGAACGAGGATGCGCAGCGGCTCGCGTTGGATCGCGGCGTCCACGACTTCCTGCATCTGCGCCTCGTGCGTGACGTCCGCAGGCAGGAAGCGAACTGAGGAACCAAGCTCTCTCGCGATCGCCTCTCCGTTGGAGGCGGGGAGGTCTGCAATGACGACCTGGGTGCCCTGCTCAACGAGCCGATGTACTGTGGCGAGCCCCAGGCCGGACGCACCACCGGTGACGATGGCGCTGCTGTTCTTGTAGGTCACAATGTCTCCGCGTCGTGGATTCTCAGAAGCGTTCAAGGATCATGCTGTTGGCCATTCCGCCCGCTTCGCACATGGTTTGCAAGCCATAGCGTCCCTGGTGCATTTCCAGCCAGTTCAAAAGCGTCGTGGTCAGCCTGGCGCCAGACGCCCCCAGGGGGTGGCCCAGCGCAATGGCCCCACCGCTCGGGTTGAGCCGAGCGGGGTCCGCGGCCAAGTCCTTTTGCCACGCGAGAGGTACCGATGCAAACGCTTCGTTGACCTCGTACGCGTCGATGTCGGCGATCTGCAGCCCCGCCTTCGCCAGAACGGCCCGGCTCGACGCTATCGGGGCGGTCAGCATCATCATGGGGTCGTCGCCCCGTACGTCGAATGCAGCGAAACGGGCCCGGGGCTTGAGCCTCAGGCGATTAGCCGCGCGTTCGCTCACGAGCAACACGGCGGCAGCTCCGTCCGTCATTTGGGATGAGTTGCCCGGCGTGATCCGCCAATCGACAATCTCCGGGAAGCGCTGCCGCGCACTGTCGTCTGCGAAAGAGGGCTTGAGCGCAGCGAGCTTTTCAGGCGTTGTGTCCGGCCTGATGGACTCGTCACGGTCAACGACTCCCGTCTTCGTGGAGATCGGTACGATTTCCCGACGGAACTGGCCAGCGTTCGTTGCGGAGGCAGCGCGCTGGTGTGACTGAGCCGAGTAGCGGTCGAGATCTTCGCGGGACAGGCGCCATTTCGCGGCCACCCGCTCGGCAGCCATACCCTGAGAAATCTGCGGACCGTATCGTTCGGCATAGGAGGGACCGAACGGATTCCTGTCCACTCGCGCGCTTCCCATAGGGACACGGCTCATCGACTCGACGCCGCAAGCGATGACGATGTCGTGGGTGCCGGACATGATGCCTTGCGCGCCGAACGCGATCGCCTGTTGCGATGATCCGCACTTGCGATCAATGGTAGTCGACGGAACGTGCTCGGGAAATCCCGCGGCCAGCCACGCCACGCGCCCGGGTGTGGCGGACTGCTCGCTGACCTGGCTCACGCATCCGGTGATCACGTCGCCCACCTCGCCAGGGTCGATGCCGCTGCGTTCGATCAGGTGCCGGAGTACCTGTGCAAGCAGCTCGGTGGGGTGCAGGTCGGTGAAGGCCCCGCCCGTCTTGATGCGTCCGGATGGACTGCGAATGGCATCGATGATGTAGGTAGCCTGCAAGGTCACTTCGGGAATTTCCTCATGGGGCGCTGGTCAGGCGAATTTCGGCGGTCGTTTCTCGACGAACGCCCTCACTGCTTCGTGGTGGTCCGGACTCATGTGCGCGATCCCCTGATAGGCTGCGGACAGCTCCAGCAGCGACTCGAGAGAACTGCGCTCCCCCTCCCGCAACAGGCGCTTGGTCATCCTGAGAACACCAGACGGATTGGCTGCGATGCGGCCGGCCAGCTCACGAGCTGTTCGCATCAGATCTTCAGATGCAACGAGTCGCGAGATCAAGCCGCAATGGAGGGCCTGCTCGGCGCTCAGAGTGTCGCCCGTGAACGCCATTTCCGATGCCTTGGAACGCCCCACAACCCGCGGCAGCAGCCAGGCCCCGCCGTCGCCGGGAACGATCCCCACTTTTACGAAGCTCTCGGCGAAGGTGGCTGCTTCCGCGGCGATGCGGATGTCGCACATGCATGCAAGGTCGAGGCCGGCGCCAATGGCAGGGCCATTGATCGCCGCGATCACCGGGATGTCGAGGTTGTAGAGTGCACGGGGGATGCGCTGGATGCCGTTGCGATACTCCTCACGAACGACGTCCGCAGGAGGACGGTCACGTTCGTACTTCTGCATGTCTTTCACATTCCCGCCCGAGCTGAAGACGGGGCCCGCGCCAGTGATGATGACAACCCGAATGGAAGCGTCGGCCGCAGCCGAGGCGCAAGCGTCGACGAACTCCTGTGCCGCCGTATTACCGGTCAGCGCGTTGCGCGTCGCGGGTTGATTCATTGTGAACGTGACAACTCCATCCGCACGCTGGATTGAAAGAAAGTTCGTCATGCCTCACCCTCGGAAAGGTCGCCTACCTGCCGCACGAGATCGAGCGCTCGGTCGCTGCGCGAGACCAGGGCGTGACCGAGGACATCATGCCAATAGCTTTCCGAGCCGGCGACTCGCCGCCAGTCGTGAAGACGCCGGGTGTATAGCTGCAGCGCATACTCTTTGGTGAAACCGATCGCGCCATGAATGGCATGCGCGATCGCGGCAACTTCGTGTGCTGCCTCTGATGTTCGAGCCTTTGCCACAGCCACGCCTTCGAGCTGGAGTTTCCGAAGCTCTCCGCGGCAACCCATCTGCGCTGCCATACGAGCTGCGAATACGTGCTCAGCCATGACGCTGAGCTGATGCTGAATCGCCTGAAACTTGCCAATTGGACGCCCGAATTGCGATCGTTCACTTGCGTACTGCAGTGTCATCGCGAGAGTGGTCTGCATTGCCCCACTCAGTTGCGCGGCATAGATGCAGGCCCTCAGCATGAGCGCTTCCGGCGGGAGAATCTGCTTCCCTCCCACCGCCAGCGGACCCTCCGGAATACGCTGGCCTGCCGAGGCCAGGATCGCCCGCATGACCATGGTTTCGCCAAGCGGCAGGGGAAGCGCGTGGGCGCCGCAAAGCTCCAGCAGGGGAAACGCGTCAACCAGCGACATCCCGGCGCCCCCGGAATCCTCGGACAGCATCGCGTTAGGAAATCCGGATTCCTCCAGCATGGCCCAGAGAGAACCGCCGGAGCTGCCTTCCTTCTCGAGTTCGCGGACAGTTTGATGAGAGCAGTGGTCCGCCAGAACCCGCTCCAGCGCATTTGCGAAAATGTTCTCCATGTCCGCGTCCTACCGAAGGCCGAGGCCCCGTGCGACCATGCCACGCAGGATTTCGCGTGTACCGCCGCGGAGCGAGAAGGAAGGTGACACTTCCACGAGATACTTCAGCGTGGCTAGCAGCTCCAGCGGAACGTCGTCATCGACGCGCGAGGCCAGGTCATCCGCGATCCACGTCGGGATCTGCTGCTCGAGGCTGGTTCCAAGATCTTTCACGAGTGCGGCCTCCACGACCGGGCTCTCACCGAGCGCGAGCTTTCCTGTCAGAGCGACGGACATGGCCCGGAGAGCCGCGAGGTTCGCGGCAATCCGGCCGGCCAGGCGGATCGAATGGGGGTTCCGGCCTGGTTCAGCCCGCAAGAAGGCGAGCCACTCGTCCAGCAACACCACGCTCGAAAATATCCGTTCAGGTCCGCTGCGTTCGAACGCCAGCTCGGAGTTGACCTGCTCCCACCCTTGGCCCTCGATGCCGATGAGAGCGTCCTCCTGCAGCTGCACGTTCTCGAAGAACACCTCGCAGAAATGGGCATCGCCCGTCAAGTCGCCGATGGTCCGCACGTTCACGCCAGGCAGCTTGAGATCGACGATAACTTGCGACAAGCCCTTGTGACGATCGTCCGAGTCCCCTGAAGTCCTTACCAGGGCGATCATGTACTGGCATCGGTGGGCATGCGAAGTCCAGATCTTCTGACCATTCAGCAGCCATCCACGTTCATTGCGGGTCGCGCGAGTCCGGACCGAGGCGAGGTCGGACCCGGCATTGGGCTCGCTCATTCCGATGCAGAAGAACGCTTGCGCGCTGCATACCCTGGGCACATAGAACTGCTTCTGCGCCTCTGTCCCGTATTTCACGATGAGGGGGGCGCTTTGCCGATCGGCAATCCAGTGAGCTCCGACGGGCGCGCCGAAGTTGAGCAGCTCCTCAGCGAGCACGTATCGCGCAAAACTGCTTCGGCCACCGCCGCCATACTGCTTCGGCAGGGTGAGGCCCATTAGGCCGCGTTGCGCCAACTCGCGCGAAAATTCCGCGTCGAATCCATACCACGATCGGGCGCGGGACGCTGGAGACATGCCGTGGGTGGCCCTCCGAAGGAAGCTTCGGATGTCCTCGCGTAGTGCCTCGTCCTCTGGGGGGATTGCGGTATGGCTGAGGCTTGCAATACTCGTCAAGCAAAGACTCCAGTACGACCAGGGGTCTCGGCTTTTTTCGGGGCGAACGGATCGAAGTAGGTAGAGGGCATCAGGTCGGGGGCGCTCCTCGCTCGCCTTTCGAGCCAGAACGCTGCGCCCGCCGGCATGACGTTGAACCCCTGTTCGTCACCGAGCTTTCGCGCGGCGTCCATCGGCCAGTTCGGGTTGTAGATGAGTTCTCGCGCCAGGGCGACCACGTCCGACTTTCCGTCTTTCAGGATCTGCTCAGCCTGATGCGGGTGAACGATTAGGCCCACAGCCGCCGTAGGGATGCCAGTTTCCCGCCTGACTGTCTCCGCGAGGTCCGCCTGAAACCCGTACTTGGTGCTGAGGCCTTTGGTCGCAGGGGACTCGTCGATCCCGCCTGAGGAGCAGTCGATGAGATCGACGCCTCCCCTCCGTAGCATTCGGACCAGCGACAAGGTGTCCTGCATGCTCCAGCCCGACGGGGCTCCGTCTATACATGAGAGTCGTACAAACAGCGGCTTGTGCGGGGGCCACACCGCGCGCACGCCATCCACGACGTGCAGCAACATCCGAACGCGGTTTGCGAAGCTGCCGCCATACGAGTCACCGCGTCGGTTCGAGATCGGTGAGAGGAACTGGTGCAGAAGGTAGCCGTGAGCGGCGTGAAGTTCCAACACCTCGTATCCGATGAAGTCCGCGCGTCGCGCGGCGGAAATGAACGCTTCGGTCACTTCCTGGATGTCCCGCATGGTCATCTGCCGGGGCATCGGAAATCCTTCCGCTTGCGGGATGGGGCTGGGGGCGATGACCTCCCAGTTGTGCCAGTCGGAGATATCGGGTGAGGCCTCCAGTGACCCTCTTCCCTGGGTGGGCGGCTTAAGTCTTGCTTTGCGTCCCCCGTGGATTAGCTGGATAGCTGGCACCGCGCCGCAAGCCGAGACGAGTGCGACGATGCGCTTATAGAAGTCTGCGCATTCATCGTTCCACAAGCCGATGTCTCCCGGTGTTCCACAGCCTCGCCGCTCGACGGTCGTGCCTTCCTGAAAGACCAGTCCGGCCCCGCCGGCCGCGAGGCGTCCGAGATTCATCAGGTGCCAGTCGCTGGGCTGCCCGTTCCGGCCTGCGTACTGCCACATCGGGGATGCCATCACGCGGTTCTTGAGAACGACGTCGCGCAGTTGGAGAGCGGAAAACAGGCGAGTCTTCATTCGCAGGAAGTTTTCATGACAAGTACCGCGATTCGGGCGCGCAGATCAGCGGCTGGCAGCCCGCTTGCGCAGGATTTCGGTGATGAACGCCGAGGTGAGCCTAACGACAGTGTTGGCTGCAATGCCCGTCGGATCGCGATCCTGTACATACTCGACCATTGCAACGCTGACAATGTTTGCCTTTTGTGCCACGCCGCGAATCAGTTTCATCGCCGGCCAGAAACCCAGTCCGCCCGGCGCAGGAACCCACACCGCGGGCATGAATGTCGGGTCGAGTCCGTCCAGATCGAAATTCACGTGCACATTGGCGCCTTCGGGAATGGCGTCGATCACCGGCTGGATGCCGCGATCGAAGAGGTCCTCGCCGGTGAAGAACTTTGCGCCCCACGCCAATGCGTCGCGTACCTCGGCTTCGCCACCCGAGCTCGGCCCCCGCGTGGCGACCTGGATGATGTTCTTGACGAATGGCATTTCCGATGCGCGGCGCATGCCGCTCGAAAGCCCCCAGCGCTCGTTGAGATTGGAATCGCGCCAATCCATGTGCGCGTCGATCTGGAGCACCGTGACCTCGTTGTACGAGCTCAGGCCCTGGAGCATCGGGGTCGGGACCGAGTCTTCCCCCCCGAGGGCGATGACGGTTGTCTTGCGCTCCGCCAGTTTCTCCACTGTGGACTTGATGAGGGCCCGGTTCATCTCAGCTTCATAGAAGTGGACGGGGAGATCCCCGATGTCCACCACGCGCTTGCTGCTCAGGACCGGCGCCTTCGTGTCCCAGTCATGGCGGTCGTGCATCCGGCCGAGCGTCACCGAGGCCTTGCGGAGGGCTGAAGGGCCGGCGAGGTTCGCGAGACCGTAGGGCTCACTGGAAAGGTAGGGCGTGGCACAGGGGATGCCGACGACCGCGATGTCGGCGTTCAGGGACTCGATGTCGTCGCACCGGGGAAGCCCCAGGAAGGTGAGGGGTGCGGTTGCAGCAGCAAATTGCTTCGTGGTGGTGACCATGATTGGTTAGTTGAGGATGGATTTCAGGGACTCGTCGAGAGCGCTGTGAATTCGATCAATGTCGGCGTTGGAGGTGGCGAGCGAGAAGTAGAACTTTCCGTGTGTGAGGACACCCCGGCGTACCATTTCCGTCATCAACCTCCGCTGGAGGCGCAGGTCGCCCGACACGCTAGTGCGGTAGTCGACCACTGGCACGTCAGTGAGGCAGATTTGGGACAGGGGGCCGGAGCCGATGGCCTGTCCCGGAATAGCTCGGCGCGCGAAAATCTCCGCGGCACCTGCACGGAAGCGATCGCCGATTTCGTACAGCCGCTCGTAAGTGCCGGACCGGCGCAGGACCTTCAAAGTGGCGATCCCCGCTGCCGCCGCGACGGAGTTGCCGCAGGTCGTGTTCCCCGTGAAGCACTTGCGCGGGTCCGCGGGAGCGCGCGGGTTCGCCAGCTGCATGATGTCGCGGCGCCCCGCAACGGCGGACAGGGGCAAGCCGCCGCCGATCACCTTGCCGAATGTGGCAAGGTCAGGACTCACATTGAACCTCTCCTGTGCGCCGCCCCATGCCAGGCGAAATCCTGTGACGACCTCATCGAAAATGAGAATGATGCCGTGCAGGTCACACAGCGTGCGCAGGCCCTCGAGGAACCCCTGCTTCGGATCGATGCATCGTTGCTGGGGCTCGACGATGATGGCTGCGATCTGGCCAATGGCGCGTTCCACAGTGGCCTTGACGGCGTCCAGGTCGTTGAACGGTGCGACGAGGACCTCTTGCTCCAGAGACTTGGGAATGCCGGCGCTGTCCGGGCGCGCAGTAGGGAAATGCGGCTGTGGTGAAGCTGGGGCCATGCTCATCAGGGCGTAGTCGTTGCCCCCGAGAAAGCCACCCTCGAACTTCAGGATCTTGTCGCGACCCGTGAACGCCCGTGCCAGGCGCATGGCGTACAGGGTCGCATCGGAGCCGGTGACGCCATATTTGATCTGGTCTGCGCATGCGATCGCAGACACAAGCATCTGAGCCAGTTCAATCCCGCGCTCGTTCAGCAAGTAGAAGTTCGATGGACATTCCACTGCCTCGTGCAGCGCAGTGACAACGTCGGGATGCGCATGGCCGAGCAGCATCGGGCCTGATCCGTTCACGCAGTCGATGTATTCCTTGCCATCGACGTCGTACACCCTTGAGCCCTTGCCGGTCCTGATGACCAGGTCCACTTCGTCGTCGAGCACGTACGTCGTGAACGCTCCCCCGGGCATGGCTTCGTGTGCAGCCGCAAGCAATGTCTTCATGGAGTCGAATCTGACCATGCACCCTGCGGGCGAACAACCCAGAAGAGCGGACCTTTGCTTCGGACTTTCCGGAGCCACGGCGTCAGATCCCGGATTCTTCCAATGCAAGGATCGGTACTTTTGGATGGCAAGTGATGAAGGGGCGGCTGGAAAATCCCCGGATGCACCTCGCCCAATTCGTCCAACGTTCAGCATTGCACTTTCCGGACCGGCCTCTTTGGCTTGGGCCCGGCCTGTCCATCAGCTATGCGCAGGGGGCAAGGCGGATCAACAGCATTGCCAATTCGCTGCTCTCGAAGGGGGGGCAGCGCGACCGGGTGGCGATCCTCTCGAGCAACCGCTTCGAGGCGTTCGAGATTTACCTGGCGACTCTGGCGGCCGGTATGACAGCGACTCCGCTGAATCCCAAGCTGCACGTCGACGAGACGAGCTATATGGTGGCGGATTCAGAAGCCCGCATCTTCGTCTTTTCCCCGGAATTCGGTGACGACGCCCGGAAGCTCCGGAAGCACCATGGGAGCGTCGGACACTGGATCTGCATGGAGCGATGCGAGGGCTTCGACTATTACGGCGATCTGCTCGAGGGCGTTCACAGCAACCCGCCGCAACTGCTGATCGAGCCTGACGACGTGGCCTGGCTCTTCTATACCTCGGGTACCACCGGCAAACCCAAGGGAGTGATGGAAACCCACCGCAATCTGGTGGAGGTCATCCAGCAACTGCGACTGAGCTCTCTTCGGGATGCGAACGAACACGATCGCGTCATTCACTTCGCTCCGATCGCGCACGCCACGACGACTGTGGGTCTCGCCTACCTGTCGGCCGCGGGGGCGCAGGTATTCCCGGGCCTGAAGAAGTTCGATCCTCCGCAGGCTCTCGAGGCAATTCAGGAGTTCTCCGCGACGGCAGGCTTCATGGCGCCGACCATGGTCCAGATGTTGTTGCAGGCACCGGACATCTCGAAGTATGACCTGAGCAGCATGAAGAACATCCTCTGCGCCGGCGCACCCATGTACGCGGAGGTTTTGCGGCGCGCGATCGAAGTGTTTGGCCCCATCTTCTCGCAAGGCTACGGGCAGAGCGAGGCGCCGTCCATTTGTGGCATGCACAAGTCCGAATATGACCTGTCCACCCCCGAGGGACTGGTGAGAACAGCATCCGCCGGACGCGAGTTGCCGGGCGTGTTGCTGCGGATCGTCGACGAAGACGGGCGCGAAGTGGGGCCCAACGTAGCCGGCGAGCTGACAGTGCGTTCGAACATCGTGACGCCGGGCTACTGGAAGCGCCCGGAGGCAACGGCCGAAGCGTTGCGCAACGGGTGGCTTCATACAGGGGACGTAGGCTATCGCGATGAGAAGGGGTACATCTTCATCACCGATCGGGTCAAGGACATGATCATTTCGGGCGGATCAAACATCTATCCGCGCGAAGTGGAGGAGATTCTTCTGATGCACCCCGTTATTGCGGAAGCCTGCGTGGTTGGCGTTCCTGACGACGTCTGGGGCGAGGCCGTCAAGGCGGTTGTCGTGCTGCGGGCCAATGCGTCGGTCTCCCAGGAAGACGTCATTGAGTTCTGCCGTACGCGCCTCGCCTCCTACAAGAAGCCGAAGTCCGTCGACTTTGTCGAAGCACTTCCGAAGAACGCCTACGGCAAGGTGATGAAGAAGGAAGTGAAGGCGGGTTACTGGTCTTTTGCAAATCGGTCGATCTGAGGATGGGGGCGGAATTGTCGACACAGAAGGACGGACTCGCCGCACGGGTGCGGGTCAACGAATCGAGACTCTGGGGATCCCTGATGGAGATGGCCAGGGTCGGCCCGGGTCTCGCCGGAGGAAACAACCGTCAGGCACTCACGGACGCGGACGGCGAGGCGAGGGCTCTGTTCCGTCGATGGTGTGAAGATGCGGGAATGAAGGTCTCGGTGGACCAAGTCGGCAATGTCTTCGCGACCCGTGCCGGCACTGATCCACAGGCGCCAGCCGTGTGCATGGGAAGCCACCTGGACACCCAGCCCGCGGGAGGCCGATTCGACGGCATCTTGGGCGTGCTCGGCGGCCTGGAGGTGGTTCGTGCGCTGAATGATCAGAACATCCGGACGAGGCATCCGATTGTCGTGACCGACTGGACGAATGAAGAGGGGTGTCGCTTTCCTCCAGTCATGATGGCCTCTGCGGTTTTTGCCGGCATCCATTCGGTTGAGTGGGCCTACGAAAGGAAGGACAAGCAGGGCAAGTCTTTCGGGGCGGAGCTGGAACGCATTGGCTGGAAAGGTGTGGAAGCGGTAGGGTCGCGCAAGTTCAAGGCGTATCTGGAATTGCACATCGAGCAGGGCCCCATCCTGGAAGCGGAGGGAGTCGATATCGGCGTGGTGACCGGCGGACAGGGCCTGACCTGGTTGCAGGTCGACTTGAAGGGACGTTCAGCCCACGCGGGAACCACCCCCATGGGAAGGCGTAGGGATGCGGGCCTGGGGGCAGCCCGAATCGTGCAGCTGGTGCACGACGTGGCCATGAGCTACGAGTCAAATGCGGTAGGCACCGTGGGTCGGATGGATGTTAGACCCAATGCCACGAACAGTGTCCCTGGCTCCGCCGAACTGGCGATCGACATCCGATCTCCCGACGTGGAAGTCCTTGCGGCGATGGAGCGGCGCATTCGTGAAGGCAGTGAAGCCATTGCCCGCAACCTTGGGTTGACGTGTGAGGTCAGTCGCCTGCAACATGCCGACCCCGTGACCTTTGACAGGGCTTGCATCGAAACCGTGCGCAAATGGGCCGGGGCCCTGGGTTACAGACGCCGCGACATCGTTTCAGGCGCTGGCCACGACGCCTATTGGCTGTCGCGGGTAGCCCCTACCGCGATGGTCATGTGCCCGTGCGTGGACGGGATCTCCCACAACGAAGCCGAGGATATCTCGCCCCGTTGGGCCGCTGCAGGCGCCAACGTCTTGTTGCACGCGGTCGCCGAACTTGCCATCCCCCTGGACTGACCGGGTGCTCCGCCGTGGCTTGCTTGATTTGACGCCGAATGCAAGCTGGCGCTGGACGCTGCTGCTCGTTACAGGGCTGTGGGGCTTGAACCTCCCGGTGTTGAAGTGGCTGACCGGACATTTCGACCCAGTGGTGTTGGCCGCCCTGCGGATGACAGCAGGATTTACCTTTCTCGCCTGCCTCTTAATAAGCCAGGGCGTTCGCCACGGGCTGCGTCCCCTGCATATCGGGCAGCTCATGTGCGCATCCGTACTGACCGTCTACCTTTACCAGCTCGCAGGAACGGAAGGCATCCACAGGACGACCGCGACCAACAGCGCACTTGTGTCGGCGCTTCACCCGATCGTCGCATCGCTCGTGGCGCTTGCCCTGCTGGGAGAAAGACTTCAGAGACGCGGCATCATGGGTGCCGTGCTCGGACTGGCCGGAGTCGCGATCGTCGTCATGCAGCAGCCCGCCGCGCAGTTGCAGCAGGCGACGCTCGGAGACGCACTGATCCTCGGTAGCCTGGTGATTTATTGCATCGGCGCAGTTCTTGCGCAGAAGGTGCTGAAAGATGTCAATGCGTTGACAGTGACCGTTGTGATGCAGTTCTGTGGTGCCACTATGCTGTTGGCGCACGCGGTGCTGAATGCATGGTGGACTGCAGAGCTGCCGCGAATGTCGGCATCGCCTCTCCCATGGACGGTACTGCTTTTGTCGGGTGCACTGTCCACCGGGCTTTCCGTGCTGCTCTGGAACCGGGTAATGGCTGCAGTCGGTATGGCGAAGGCGTCTGTAGCCTTGTACTGGGTTCCGATCTTCGCGATGGTCGCAGCGGTCGTCTTCTTGGACGAGCCACTCACGTTGTGGCACGTGTTGGGCCTGGCCCTTGTCCTGGCAGGGACCCGCCTGGCCACCCGCCATTAAGGGGACTGGAACCTGAAATGAAGCGCGGGAAAACGCCTGATCGACTCTCCGTTCACCGAACCTTTTTTCTTGAACATGCGATGGTTCGTAAATGACCCGCCGCCTAGACTGGATTTCCATTTCAGGAGCAAGTATGTTCTCGAGCCGAATCCCCCGGGCGTGCGCCGTTGCCGCCATCACCGCCCTCGCGGCCTGTGCCGCGACCGCGCAGCAGTGGCCAAACCTCCAGGGCCAGCGTGTCACCGTCGCCAACTTCGGTGGTTCGTTGCAGCAGGCCATCCGCGATGGATGGGTCGAACCCTTTGAAAAGGCCACCGGCGCCAAAGTGGTCCTCGACTCTCCCAACCCAAAGGCAAAACTGAAGGCAATGGTTGACGCCGGGAACGTGAGTTGGGACGTCTTCACGGATGACTCGGCGTATATCCTGGAGCACTGCGGCGTGCTTTTCGAAAAGGTTGATATCTCGAAGTTCACTGCGGCTGGGATCGACAAGCGCTTCGTCAGCAATGAATGTGGCGTGCCCTCGGCGGTGATTTCCTATGTGTTCGCCTACAACGAGGACAAGTTTCGACAGGACCCTCCGAAGTCCTGGGCTGACTTCTTCGACCTGAAGAAGTACCCGGGCAAGCGGGCGGTGTTCAACTCTGTCCTGACCGGGATCCTCGAAGTCGCGCTTCTCGCGGATGGGGTTCCCGCCGATAAACTCTATCCGCTGGACGTTGACCGCGCGCTGCGCAAGCTCGACACGATCAAGAGCAGCATCACATGGACACAATCCACGGGTGCCTTGACCGACGCTTTCGTGAACAACCAGGTGGACATGGCGCTGTCCTTTGGCGGGCGCACGTTGGCGGCGGCACGGGCGGGGGCGAAGGTTGCAGTCATCAGCGATCATCAAATCGTCACCTGGGACCAGTATGCAGTCGTGAAAGGTACGAAAAACAAGGCGGCCGCGGAAGCCTTCCTGCAATTCATCGCCCAGCCCACGCAACAGGAAAAGATCACCGAGCTGCGTGGCTCAGGCAACGGTAACGTGCTGGCCAAGCCGAAGGTCGATCCTATCGTGGCCCGGTTCCTGCCCTCTCCGAAGGCCATTCCGCAGAATCAGGAATGGTGGGCAAAGAACTTCGCGACCGTGAGTCAGAAGTTCGTCGCATGGCAGTCGAAGTGAGCATGAAGGACATGCTCGCCTCTGCGCGCCGCGTCATGCCCGGCGGTACATTCGGCTCATTTGCGCTAGACGAGGAAGTGGACCTCGTTATCAAGAGCGGCAAGGGATCGAAGGTGTACGACATTCATGGACGCGAATACATCGATTGCGTGAATGGGTCAGGACCGATGCTGTTGGGGCACTCCCATCCCGATGTGGTGCGCGCCCTGCACGCGGCCGTGGAGTGGCCGTCGAATTCCTACCTGCTGAATGAAAAAGGGATCGAACTCGCCGAACATCTGGTCGATGCCATTCCATGTGCCGAGCAGATCAAGTACGGGGTGACTGGCTCGGATGCGACCCTTTACGCCATGCGCCTGGCGCGCGCGTTCACGGGTCGCGACAAGATCCTCAAGTTTGAAGGTGGGTTCTTGGGCGGAAATGAGTATGCCCTCATGAGCACCAAGCCCACACCGCCCCTGGCCGACTTCCCGACGCCAAAGCCAGACAGTGCCGGCATACCGAGCGTCCTTGAAAACGAAGTGCTGATCGCGCCCTTTAACGATCTGGAAGCGGTCCGGAAGATCGTAGCGGAGCACGGAAAGCAGGTTGCCGCCATCATCGTCGAGGCGCAGCAGCGCTCCATCGAGCCACAGCCCGGCTTCTTGCAGGGACTGAGGGCTCTGTGCGATTCCAACGGGATCGTCCTGATCTTCGACGAGGTGGTCACCGGGTTCCGGCTGGCCTGGGGCGGCGCGCAGGAGCGCTACGGGGTGACGCCCGACATGGCCGCATACGGCAAGGTGATCGGCGGCGGTCTGCCCCTTTCGGCCGTGGCTGGGCGCGAGGAAATTCTCAGGCTAGCGGATCCGCGGCGTGCGTCTGACCCACGATACTGCTTCATCGGAGGCACGACCTGCGGCAATGGGGTGGCGGCGGCCGCTGGGATTGCAACCCTCGAGGTGTTGCGACGGCCAGGGACCTATGAACGCCTTAGCGCCATCGGCAGCAGGTTCAAGAATGGAGCAGATGAAATCTTTCGCCGGCACGGCATTCCCGGCCAGGTCATCGGCTCGGGCGCAATCGCCCAGTTCGTATTGAGCGACCATCCGGTAACTGACTACCGAAGCAGCATCTCTGGAGACTTGGCGCTGCAGCGAAGATTGACGACCGAGATTGTGCGAAGGGGGGTGCTGACGCACGGGAAATTCTATTTCTCGCTGGTGCTCTCCGACGACGACATCGACAAGATCTTGACCGTCGTCGACGATTCGCTGAAGGCGGCACTGAGGTGAAGTGAAAAAAATGGGGCGGCATCTTGCCGCCCCTTGAGTTTCAGGTGGTCAAGTTCGGGGCCAGCTTGCCGGCAACGTATCGCTGGAAGAGGTGGAGACCTCGCTCCCAGTGCGGAGAGAAGCGGGTCGCCAGGCCGAGCTCGTGACGTTGGTGCGAAAGGGCCTGGACGGTTTCCCAGATCGGCTCGTCTTCTCCGAAGACTTCCGTCCAGAAGTCGGCGTTCTTCTGGCGCAGGGCGTCATATTCGTCGGAGACCGCTTCCGTGACGAAACGGCTCTTGCTGAAATACTCGGACGATTCCGCTCCAGTGGGCACGATGATGGAAGTGGAGATCGTGTAGGGCCCACAGGACAGCACGGTGTTGGGGAAGACGAAGAGTACAACTGATTCAGCGACCCCCGTCTCCTTCATCTTCGGCATCATGGGAAGCTGCATGTCTTCCCTGGCGGTCTCATAACGCCGAACAGCTTCCTCGACGCTTCGTCTGGACGAGAAGCCGGCGTACACGTTTCCGCCGTCCTCCGTCTGGTAATCGACGCTGTGGCTAAAGGCCCGGTGAACATACGGCAAGTGGTAATCCTCGATAGATCCTTCGAGAATGATCTTCCAGTTCGCGTTGTAGCTGAACTTGCCGGAGCGGCCGCCGGCCGCCGGCGTCACCTGCGATAAGTCGACGCTTCGCTCCAGCCGCGAGATCATCGGATTCAGATGCTCCAGCAGCGGAAGCGCCTGGCCGTCGATGTTAACGAAGAGCACGTCGAACCACTGTTCGCATCGGATCTGGACGAGCCCCAGGCTGGACTTGTCGATGCCGGGTGACTCGTTCTGACGAACGCCTGCGATTGCAGGGGTGGCAATCAGCTTCCCCTCGAGGTTGTACGTCCAGGAGTGGTAAGGGCATTGCAAGTTTCTGACAGTGCAGCTTTCCGTTGTCACTTTCATGCCGCGATGACGGCAGACATTGTGGAAGCACCGGATCTTGCCGTCGCTTCCGCGTACGAGCACCAGTTCCCAGCCCGCAATCGAGATCGGCTTCGCATTGCCCGTCTCGGGTAAGTCACTGGCGAAACCGACGCCCATCCACCCGGCGGCGAAGACCTTGCGGCGTTCTGCTTGATAGAAATCGTCCGCGAAGTATGCGCGGCCCGGGAGACCCAGAGCCGTGTCGGACGGGGTGAACAGGGATCGGACTTCGTCCGGGGTAAGCACAGCAGCATCTGACGCGGGCATCTTGTCGTTCCTCGAGGTTGGCGGAACGATTATTCTGGTCGGCATCTACTCCTCAAGCCATCGTACAAAGTCGAACCTTGGATCGGCACCGGGAGGTCTCGGACAAGACGAAGTTAGGTTCTGGGCTGCGCGATGGTCCGGGGTGGCGGTCGTTCCTACACTGGCCTTGCTCACTTGCAGCATTCTCTGCGTCCAACCCATGCCTACCGGAGGGCCCATGAATATTTCGTACCAGCATGTCCTCGGTGCACTTGCACTGTTGCTTTCCACTGTTTGCCCGGCTGCGGGAGCGCAGCAGTGGCCGGATCTGAAGGGCCAAAAGATCACGACGGCCGACTTCGGCGGCTCGTTTCAAGCAGCGATCCGCGAGGCGTGGGTCAACCCCTATCAAAAGGCCACCGGCGCACAGGTGCACATGGATTCTCCCAACCCCAAGGCCAAGCTGAAGGGGCAGGTCGAGGCCGGAAACGTCGTCTGGGATGTCTACGCTTCGGATGCCTCATTCGTTCAGCTCAACTGCGGCACTCTCTTCGAAAAAGTCGACACGTCGAAGTTTGTCGCTGCGGGCATCGACAAGCGCTTTGTCACCAACGAGTGCGGCGTCCCGACGGCCATCGTGGGGTATGTGTTCGCCTACAGGGAAGACAAGTTCCCTGAGGCCCCGAAAAGCTGGGCGGACTTCTTCGACCTGAGGAAGTATCCTGGTAAGCGCGCGATCTATAACAGCCCCACTACCGGCATTCTGGAAATTGCGCTGCTGGCGGATGGTGTGCCGGCAGACAAGCTCTATCCTCTGGACGTCGATCGCGCGTTTCGCAAGCTCGATCCAATCAAGAGCTCGATCGTCTGGACGCAGTCGACGGGCGGGCTCACGGATGCGTTCGTGAACAACCAGGTGGACCTGTCGCTCGGCCTGTCGGGCCGGATCTATGCAGCTGCAAAAGCAGGCGCCAAAGTGGCGGTGGTGAACAGGCAACAGGTCCTCACCTGGGACCAGTATGCGGTGGTGAAAGGCTCGAAGAACAAGGCAGCCGCGGAAGCCTTCCTACAATTTGCTGCCCAGGCAGAGCCGCAGGCGCGCATGACGGAGCTGACGTCCTACGCCTTCGCGAATGCGAAGGTCCGTCCCAAGGTGGACCCTCTCATCGCGCGCTTCCTGCCGGACCAGGAAAACGCGATCTTCCAGGACCAAGACTGGTGGTCCAAGAACTTCGACGCGGTGAACCAGCGCTTCGTCGCTTGGCAGTCGAAGTGAGGTAAAGAACGGCGTCGGCGAGCGCTCAGAAGCTCGCTGCGCCATTTGGCGGGTCGTTCCGCAGCAGCGACCCCGCCCTAACTGGGAGTTCCGATGCCTGACCTGCGCCCGCTCGATTCGAGAGCCGTTCCTCGTTTTGCTCAACACGCTACTCTTTTCCGCGCGCCGATCGTTACGGACACAGCTGGGCTGGACATCGCCCTTGTCGGGGTGCCGTACGACCTGGGGTCGTCCAATCGCAACGGAGCCCGGCTTGGGCCTGGTCAGATCCGCGAAATGTCGCGCCTGATCCGGCCGATCAATGCTTCTACGGGAATCAACCCGTTCCAGTTGTGCAACGTCGCCGACGTTGGGGACGCGCCCGTCAATCCCCTGGATAGCCTCGCGTCGATCGAGAGCATCGCGGCGTTTGTGCGCAACCTCACGGACCAGGGAATCAGCACCGTCGCTTGCGGGGGTGATCACACCGTGTCGCTTCCTGTGCTGAGAGGGATGGTCACTCCGGGGAAGCCTGTCGGGCTGGTTCATTTTGATGCCCACACTGACACCAGCGATCTGCTCTGGGGAACTCGCTACAACAACGGCACCGCATTTCGGAGAGCGGTCGAGGAAGGCCTGGTCGACCCTAAACGCACCATTCAGATTGGTATCCGGGCCAACCTGTTCAAGTCAAACGACATGGATTTCACACATGCCTCAGGGATCCGTGTGATCACGATGGACGAATTTGATGAGATAGGGCGAAAGGGCGTGATTGCCGAAGTCACGAAGACAATTGGCGATGCCCCTACGTATGTGACATTTGACATCGACGGTTTGGATCCGGTTTATTGCCAGGGTACCGGTTCTCCCGAGCCGGGGGGGCTATCGATGCGTGACGCTCAGGTGATCCTAAGAGGACTGCGCGGCTGCGATGTGATCGGGGGGGACGTTTGTGAGGTGTCGCCGCCGCTCGACTCCGCGGGTATCACCGCGGTGCACGGTGCCAACTTGATGTTTGAGATTCTGTGCCTAACGGCGGAATCCCGTCATCGCCGGAGCGCAGGGTAATAGCCGAATTGTCGGCGTCGATCTCGGGCAGGTCTGGGACATGACAGGACCGCGACGCGCGACAACACTCCTACATCGGCGCGCTCAGGCGCGCTTGTGCCGGCATCGCGATCTTCAAGTCCCCGAGAAGGCGCCACGCCGAAGCAAGCATCGCGTGACGGTGATGGTTTAGCAAAGGACGCGCTCGGACAATGAATGAACCAACTACGTCAAGAATGTCCTCATGCGAATCCCAAAGAGATCCCGTGCTGCCGCAACTGCCCTTCTTTTTTGCGCCACCGCCGCTTTCGCGTTCGCCCAGAGTGCCCCCAATCTGCAAGGTCAGAAGATCACCATGGCCATATTCGGTGGGTCGCTGGAGAAGGCTGTCCGGGAGGGCTGGGTCGAACCGTTTCAGAAACTGACCGGGGCCCGTGTGATTCTCGATTCGCCGACGAGCAAGGCCAAGCTGAAAGCCCAGGTCGACTCGGGCAACACCGTGTGGGACGTATTCACCGAAGATGCGGCGTATGTGGCGCTTCACTGCGGCACGCTGTTCGAGAAGGTCAACACTTCGAAGTTCGTCGCGGCTGGTATCGACAAGCGGTTCGTCAACAATGAATGTGGCGTGCCAGGCGCTGTCGTCGGCTTCGTGTTCGCCTACGACGAGGGTAAATATGGGGCGCACCCACCGCGAAGCTGGGCGGACTTCTTCGACCTGAAGAGATTCCCGGGCAAACGAGCCATGCACAACAACGTTGTAAACGGTGCGCTTGAGATGGCACTACTGGCGGACGGCGTTCCTGCAGACAAACTCTATCCCCTCGACCTGGACCGCGCCTTTCGCAAGCTCGACACCATCAAAGGCAGCATCGTCTGGACACAATCGTCCGGCGGTCTGACGGACGCGCTCGTGAACGATCAGGTTGATCTTGCGCTGGCTTACCACACACGCGCTTACGCGGCCGCGAAAGCAGGGGCGCCGGTTGCTGTGGTGCCGGATCAGTGGATCCTGAGCTGGGATCAATACGCGGTCGTCAAGGGCACGAAGAATCATGCAGCGGCAGAGGCTTACCTGAACTTCATCGCGCAGCCGGAGCAGCAGGCGAAGATGACGGAGACGCGTTCCTCCGGTAATTCGAATGCCCTCGCAAAGCCTCAGCTGGACGCGCTGACGGCGCGGTTCGTCCCGTCTAAAGACAAAGGGATCCTGCAGGACATGGAATGGTGGGCCAAGAATTACGACGTGGCGAGCCAGCGCTTCGTCAACTGGCAGTCAAGGTAGGTGCAGGCAGGCCACTGCTGGACTCGCGGCCTTTCCGCAGACTTCCGCCCGCCGAACACCTTGGAGCGGGTCACGGACACGGCCGCGGAGCGGTCAATCAAGCCGTTACGCGACGCCGAGCAGCAAAGCTGCACGCATTCTGTTGATCTCCCTCTTTTCACCGATAAGGATTTGATGTGACCGAGTTTGCCGTCAACCGGCGCGTTCTGCTACAGATCGGTGCTAGCGTTCCACTGAGTGGCATGTTGAACGCAGCCCACGCGACTGAGACAATAAGGTTCGTCGTTCCGTTCCCAGCGGGAGGAACGACGGATAACCTCGCGAGGATCATCGCGGCAAGCATCAGCACGGCCGGTCAACAGGTCGTTGTCGACAATAAGCCCGGCGCTAATGGAATTATTGCGATCCAGACAGTGCTGCAAGCTCCTCAAGATGGAAGGACATTGCTGTTTACCGCTCCCTCTCCGGTCGCCGGCAACGTCGCGTTGTACCGAAACCTTCCCTATGACCCGTTGCGGGACTTGGTTCCCGTCGCGCGCCTGCTGCGCACGCACATGTTATTGGTCACGTCGGCCGATGGGCCTCACCTGACGTTTACGGGTTTGAAAGCTGCCTCGAGATCCGGAAACCAGATCACATTCGGCGCCGCGTCGACAGGCTATACACTGATCTTCGAGCACATTCGACGACACGCAGGCATCGACGCCATTCCAGTGAACTACAAGGGAACTGTTGCCGCCCTGCAGGACGTCGCCGCGGGGCGCGTAGACATTGCCGTCACGGATCCCACCGCAGGCTATCCGTTGATTCGCGCCGGAAAGCTGCGGGTCTTGGCCGTTCTCGATGAGCATCGCGACGACAAAGTTCCACAGGCCCCTACGAGCAAGGAAGCTGGGGCGGGCGACCCCATTTTCTTCCAGTGGCTTGCAGTGTTCGCCCGCAGTGGCACACCACAAAACGTTCTAGACCGTATGCGAGAGCAGCTGGCAGCTGCCATTCGGAATCCTGCGGTCATTGAACAAGCCAAGCAGAGTTCGGCTGTTCCTTTTTGGGGAGATGCGCAATCGGTTCAATCTGCGCAGACTTCGGAGATTGAAAGGTACAGACAACTCATGAGAAGTGCCGGTGTGGATCAGCAGTAGGCTTCATGAGCGCTTCCATGACGGACTGCATGAGCTGAGCACCGCCCTTTGACCAAGAGGACGCGTTGGCAAAAGCCATGATGTGGGGGTAGCATGGGGGGTACCGGTCGTGGAGGACAAGCAGAAAGTTGTTCTACGACCGGTACTCAGGCGCCCGATACTGCTGCCTCCTGCTCCGAGTGCTCGCCGCCCGCAGCACCTTTCCGGAGTCTCTCTCTCTCTGTTCATCCGAATCCGCTGAGGGTCGGAGAGTCCCTGGAGTCGTGAGTCCGTATCGGCATTCCGCATGTTCGTGCGACACAACACTGAAATGCGGACGTGATGCAAACGTCGAAACGTGTACGCATCGGCTCCGCTCGTGTCCGCACACGTCGCCGCGGTTGTGCGTTTAGATAAGATCCAAACCACAGAATGGGACGTGTGAGTTTAGGCAACGTCCTTTCCGCTGTTCCATTTACGCTTTGCGGGTCCCTATTGCCCAGGCTGATGACTGCGGGGGTGCGCCGAGCCGCGTTGCGCAAAAAGTTTTCTCCAAACGCATGGCACCGACCTTCCGCTAATGCGGCCGGTCCGCTTGCTGCCATTTGCTTCGGGAAGTGCCAGTACGTCCTTTGCCGCATTCGCGGATCGGCTCACCTTCTTCCCGAGGGGGTGCGTGTTGCGCGGCGAGAAATTCCGCCAATGACAGATGTGACGAAGAGGGGTGTCTTTTCCATAAACTCTCTTATGTGCGGGCAAAGAAGAAGCTTTACGAAAATGGGGGTGTATCCGTCATATCCGTCACGACCCGGGCCAAACCACATCCTCGCGCAACCGCAGGCCGGAAAACATCCGGCTCTTGGCCGTCCGCTTGGTGCTGAAGCCGCGCTTGGACAACTGACGGCCGAAGCTTGGGGCGGAGGGCGGGCGCATGCCCATCGAGCGCAGGTAGGCCGCGTAGTCTTCGTACAAATCCCGGGAAGCCGCTTCGCAGTGATCCTCAATGGTGCAGCGGGTGTCTAGCCATTCGCCGAGCTGATCGCTCTCTGCGCGGTATTGTTCTGTGTGCTGACGGATGGACTGCGGAGCGTTCAGACCGGTCTTCTGCCAGTGCAGACAGCCGTTAATGGCCCACGCGAGGATGCCGTCCCGCTCTTCTTCTAGCTTTCGGTCCAGGTCGGGGACTTGCTCGGACTCAGTAAAGTGCCGATCAAACCGGATCAGGCATATGCGACGCCAGAAGCCGTCGCTCGTGTCCATTGCGACCGGCTGGTGATTTCCACGGATGAAGATCGTGTGCGTCGGCTGAAAGTCAAAAGGCTCGCCGTACAAGGGGCGCGCGCTGATGCGTTCGCGGCTCACTAGCTCCTTGACGCGCTGATCGTCAAAGATGTCATTGATACCGACCTCGTTAATCAGGACTAGCCGTGCACCGGGAAGCCTTGCCTTGTCTCGTTCCGCTTCCGTTCCGTTTCCCTTGTGGTCGCGTGCAAGCATCGCAGCTCGGACTGTAACCGCGTACTCGCCGAACACTTCGCGCAGCACGTTTGCGAAAACAGACTTCCCGTTCGCGCCATTGCCAAGGAGAAAGAACAGCTTCTCTTCGTCAATGAGGCCGGTGAGGGCGTATCCGATCGCGCGCTGCACATATCCGATTACGCTCTGGTCGCCCTGAAAGACAGCATTCAGAAATTCAATCCAGCGCGGCGCCGTCGCATCTGCGTTGAAGGAAGCGCCGGCACACCGATTGATCAACATCTCCGCGGTCGGGACAACCAGGGTGCCGGTACGAAGATCAACGACGCCATTGCGCACGCCGAGCAGAAGCGGGTCGGGATCGAGCATGCCGGGGTGCGCAATGCTCATACCAGTTTCGGCCGCTGCTAGTGAGAGCAGGGCATGAAGGCGACGAGCGTTGCGGTGCACGGCCAGTGCTTGCGCATAGTTCATCCGCGTCACATCGGTTTGCTCTCGTTTGAGCGCCTTGTGAGCCTCGTCTAATGATGCATTCGCGATCTCCCGTGCGGCGGCGAGCTCCTCACCGGTGTCGCACCAGACCCACCTGTAACCATCAAAGGCAAGCCATTTGTCCTTTGCGTGCACATGAAGGAAACGCCCGCGGAACGTCTCCGCGAAGCGGGCAGCGTTGCTGATGTCGCCGAAGGTGTCAAACGTCTTTGAAGTGCGCCGTGGATCAAAGCCATGGCGTTGTGCAAGGTGGTAGAGAGTCGCGAGCGTGACGCCCCCGTCGGGACGCAAGCTCTGAACGTCGCTGCGAAATGAGCGCTCGTCGAATTTTGTGGCTGCGCGCTCGTGCAAAGTGCCGCTCGCCCATACCTTGGCGAGTTGACGCCAGTCACCCCATCCCGTTGACGAAAGCGCCATGAGGACGCGCAAATACTCCTCGCGTGAACAGTCCGGATTAATGAATTTGCAAGCCGCCGCGACACGTTGGCGTTCATCCTCCGTATCCGGAGCATGCGTAACCACATTCGCCCACACGTCCGCGGAATGGACGACACGTGCAGGCGGCACGCTATCGGCCAGCCAAATCGGAAGAGAGGGGAGGGCTTCAATGCCGGTTAGTGGGTCGGTGCCCCCCTGCCACGAGTACGCCTTCCCGCCTGCCCCTAGGCTTGGAGCTACAAGGAAATAGCGGTTCCCGTGGAGGAAGTCGATTCCCTCGCCGAGTTTTCCGGGCAGCTTTGCCCCCTCGGACGAAGAGAAAATGAAATGCCGTCCTCCACTAGGGGTGCGCGCCTCCAGGCATTCGTGCTCCCAGAAAGGGCCGTTTACATCCTCCAATCGTCGGAGCGTGTCCTCGCCGCCGTTTCTTGGGTCTACGTCAACGACAGCCAGTGCTGACCGCCCGCAGTGAATGCCGATGTTCGCGGATGGCTGCTGCTCCCACCATCGTTTGATTGAAGCGGCATCCGTTGTCGCCATGTGCTGCCATTCCTTGAGCAGCGGACTCTTGGCGCGCGGAGAGACGGGGAGAACAGCCCACCCGAGTTTTGCGTACCGGAGCGCTGCGATCAGAAGCGCGTTCACGTCAGGACGCTCGCCGGCCGCGAACGGACAAGCATCAACCCGGCGCCTTTTGCGCGAACAACGGCTACCCCGGGGGAAATCAATATTTCATTGAGATGGCCCTGTTCAAGGGCCCTCAGTTTTTCCAGGAGCACTCTCTGTTGACTGCTGCCGAGCTTTGTCGCGGATGCAATTGCACGACACATGCACCGCGGGTTGAAGGGACCAATCAGGTATGAGGTCGCTACGTTCTGAGTCGCGGCATTCGCATTGCGAGCTCTGTTCGCCAGGTACTCCGCGGCATTCTGGGGACGGCCCCGTCCCTTCATAATTCAGCCTCCAGACGGGCCGCATGAAGGTGTTCCACAAGCCGTTTAATCTGCGCGTCGCTTTGCCCCGCAATTCGGGCCTGGATCACGGCTTGCACTTCCGCGACCGGGAAGGCCACAGCGCGCCCCCGCTCGGACAGTTTTACCGGGCGAGGGAAGGTCCCATCTGCAATTCTGTTGTAGAGCGCTGTGCGGCTTAGACCTGTCGCCTTCAGAGTCGCAGGCTGCCGGATTAGGGGTGTGGTGATTTCAGGGGTCACAGGTTGAACTCCTAGAGCGTTCAATGAACGTAGGAGTGCAATCCTGAATCTGAGCGTCAGGTCATCAAAGGACAGGAAATTCGAGTTGCTGTACTTGACGCGAGGGACAGCTTTGTACTAGGCGTCTTACTCTTTGTATTTTCGGACTATCGCTTTCGCAATCTCGCTCGAAGACTTCCCCTCCCGGGCTGCTTCGTCTGTGTAGCCCAGATCCTGAGCTAGTTCGCGCCCGTTCTCAAGGTGCGGCTTGATGTCCAGGGCGATAGCCGTCGTAAGGGCGAGCGGCTCGCCCTCGCGCTTGCTGCGAAAGACCGCACCTGTCACCCCCTCGTGCAGTAGCTGCAGCTCCGCTCGTGCCCTTGCACTTGCTTTCGGCTTGCCAATCAGCCGTTCGTCTAAACCAAGTGCCAAAAAGAGTGAAGCGGGCAAGGCCGGTTTTCCGTCAGGCTGAGGCGGGCCCTCCGACTCGACAGCGGCAATCAGAGCTTCGGCGACGTTTGCAATGAATTTGCGTTCCGTGACTCCCAACCCGCCTATGGCGAGGGAGTGCAGCATTTCGAGGGCCAAGAAATGCTGCACTTCTCTCTGCTCACGGGTACGCGTATCCGGTCTGAACGGGTCACGGGCCATGGCGTCATAGAACTTCACCAATTCATAAAATTGGAAGAACGACGGGTCGTTCTCATGCCCATGCTCCACTGCGTTACGGTCACGCCATTCCGCTACTGCCTTTCGGCCGGGGCGTCGCTCGACGATTCCCAGTGCAAAAAGGGGGCTCACACCGTACTGCACCAGCTCACACCATGCTTGGTAGCCTTCGACCTTACGGCGGTATAAGAGGCGTAGCGCGCGCAAGTTAGGGATGTCGGGATGCGCAATCAATGTCTGAATGGCGTCCGCGTAGACGTTCCATTTCTTGCGCTGCTGAAGCCGCTCAATGTATGCGACCGCTACTCGCGCCTCACGCTCTACTCGCCTCAAAGCGAACGTGGCGGAAGAGTGCCCGCTCACAGTGCCAACCTCGCAAGTGCTTTGGCCGCGTGCTCCCGGAGCAGGTGCCCATAATGTTTTTCAATCATCTGCAAGCTCGTTCCCGAGAGCTGGGCAACTGTCAGCGTGTCAAGCTTGTGCAGTGCGATAAGGTCAGTGATTGCGCTATGGCGCAGCGCATACGCTGTGGCTTCGACCGGTACTCCTGCAATGAATGCAGCTTGCTTAAAGGGCTTCTTCCAAGCGTCTTTGTCCCATGGCTTGCCATCACTGCGCGCTAGCAGCGGTGCCGCAGGGAGCTTGTCCTTGCAGCGCTCCGCAAAGAATGCGGCAGTGGATGCGGGCAGGGTAATGGTGCGGTCCCGCCCGCTTTTGTCGTTGCCGATGGTGAGGCTCGCGAGGCGCTTGTCAAAGCTCGCCGCAGTCAGAGCTGCCATGGCGCCAGGTCGCAACGGAACCAAGGACAGGGCGCGCAACAGGTCAGCCAAATCGGGTGGAGCGCTGTCGATCAACTTTCGACGCTGCTCCATATCAAGGTACACGTTGCGCCGGCCGTCCGCGTTCTCCACTGGCCGAAGCTTCGTTTTCCATGCCCTGTCGCTGGTTACGTGCCCGTTCTCCATCGCGAGATTGAGCGCGGCTCGAAACGCCGTCATGTCCCGATTGAGTGCACTGGCCGAGCGCGGGTGAGTGGCAGCCTTTTTCTTGTCCTGCGGGATCGCCTTCGTAGCGGCAAGCCGGGTGCGCCAGTCGGCTACCGCTTTTGGCGTGAGCTTGAGCAGCGGAGTGTCGGCGAGCGTCGTTCCATACACCCACCGCCGAAATCGACCAGCAGCGTCGATAGCCGCAGCATCGCTCCGCTTTTCGCGCAGCTCGGCAACGTATGCCTCGCACGCCTGCTGAACGGTGACGGCTTTACCGCTGCCGCCCCCGTTCATGTGATCAAACCAGGTTTCTGCAGCGCGCTTCGCCGCGTCGAACTGCTCATTCGCCGGCATATGGTCGAGCTTGCCCAAGCTGTGCACCTGTTGCCTTCCGGTGTCCTCATCGCGATAGCGCGCCAGCCAAGCTCCCTTGCCATTAGCAGAGGTCCGGCGGAAGCCTAGATAGCCGCCGGTGCGTAAGGGGTGCCAGTAGGGTGCGTGACGAGGCTTTAGCGCTTCGCGAACGCCGACGTTCTTGAGCATGACCGCCATGGATTCACCCGGTGTCTAAAAAGTGTCCAAATCTTACCGGGATTTTTTGGGATTGTTTGGAACGCCTTCTCCCTGTGAGGTGGGTTCAAGGAGATGCTGGGAAACCCTCATTCCTTGCCTTCACACGGCAGGGGTCACATGTTCGATCCATGTATCACCCACCAATGAATCCATGAAAAAACGGCACCTTCGGGTGCCGTTTTCCTTTGCGGTGCGCGAATTGATGGCGACTCGGCGCATTCTGGATCGAGGCATTCCTGCGTCCCAAAGAACGAGGGCGGGAAACCACGGCGCTTCGCGGATTGTCTGTAGGACGTTGCCGACACCGGAACGGCGCCCGTACCCGCGTGCTCTGTCGGCTCAGCAATTCAGACTCTGGTGATTAGCATCCAATGTGCGTCGTTAACTCCGGCCAGCCTGGTTCCAAGATGAGCCGTCCGCTCAGGGCGGCTGGATCGGCTGGCACGGCGAGCCTGGAGATCCATGTGAAGTTGCGGGTATTCGTTGTCGAGGATCTCCACAACGTCCGGGTTCTGCTGGACGACCTGCTGGCGTCGCGAGGTGCGTTCGAGGTCGTGGGAACCGCCACCACGGAAGCCGAGGCGAACCTGTGGCTCGAAGAGAACCGCGATCGATGGGACCTCCTCATCGCGGACCTGATCCTCGCCCAGGGCAGCGGCATCAGCGTGGTGCGACGCGCGGTCCAGTCGTCCAAGTCCGGGAAAGTGGTGGTCCTGAGCGGTTTCGCCACGGAGGGAATCCGCAAGCACCTGCTGGAACTGGGCGTCGCCCGGGTCTTCGACAAGGCCAACACCGAAGAGTTCGTGCGCTGGCTGGATGACATCGGGGGCGCGGCCTCCGCCGAACGGATGCCGTAGATGCACGCGGGAGCTGGCGGATTTCTCGGTCCCGACGTTGGCGGCGGGAGGTCTTGAAGCCAATTTATCAACCTAGCACGCCCTGGCCGAAAGGCGAATAGCTCCATCGGCTCACACCGCCACGCAAGTCAATCTGGTCGAGCTGCCCATCGACCGGTGCAGGGGGGGTTCCGGCGTGGTTGTCAGCCTACTGACACCATGGTGTCATAGGCGAAAGTGCCCCATGTGCGTTAGGCTTTTCGGATGCGGTTAGTCGCCCCGCGCCCTATAACACCCATGGTGCAACTCGAAAATCCGGATGCGCAACGCGACATCACTGGCCTGGTGACTGCGTGCCGCAGGAACCGGGGCTATGACTCTCGCACCCTGACTCCCGCCACCTGGCGGGTGCTGGCCGAGGCTTTGGTGCCCGAGGTCAACGACGATCGCGCGAGCGTGATCCGGGAAGGCGAAAATGACCGCAGCCTCTACTTCCTCGAATCCGGGCTGTTGCGCGTGTACTGCTCGGACAACGGGTCCAGGCTCCAGCTGGCGGTGATCGTGCCGGGCTCCGTGGTGGGCGAGGGCGGGTTCTTCGCGCCTAAGCTGGCACGGAGCGCCTCCGTCGAGGCGATCGAGCCGTCGCGGGTCTGGAAGCTCCCGCATGACCGTTTCGAAGCCATGATGTCGAGCCATCCGGCCGAAGCGTTGGCTTTGGTGATGTACGTCGGCGGCGTGATGCGCGGACGCATGCTCAGCGTGGCGGGGCGCTTCTCGGTCATCTGACATCCAGTCCCGACGACACGGGAGGGAAGGCTTGCGCGGGCGCGCCACCGTCAGGCCCGGGTGCGTCCCCGTCCAAAACTCCGCTTGTAGATTTCCTTCCCGAGCACGACGAGGACGTAGAAGTCCCGGAGGTATCGCTTCGTCAGGCGCGAGGGATCCTGGCTCCAGCGGTACATCCACTCGAGGCCGGCGGTCTGCATCCACCGGGGGGCCCTTTTCACCTGCCCGGCACAGAAATCCACCGCGGCGCCAATCCCGAGGAACACGCCCTTGTCGAACCTCTGCAGGTGGCGGTGCATCCAGAGTTCCTGCTTGGGAGCGCCGAGGCCCACGAACACGAGGTCGGCGTCGCTGCTTGCCACCATCCTGACGATCGCCTCGTTCTCAACTTCGTCGCGCTCGAATCCGAAGGGGGGAGAGTAGGCGCCGGCGACCATCAAGCCCGGATAGGCCGCCTGCAAGCGTCGCGCGGCCTCCTCGGGCACTCCGCTCTTGCCGCCGAGGATGAAGACCTTCAGCCCGTGATCCGCTGCCGACCTGCACAGGCGCGGCATCAGGTCGGCGCCCGTCACGCGTTCCTTCAGCGGCTCGCGAAGCAGCTTCGAGGCCCAGACCAGCGGCATGCCATCCGCCACCACGACGTCGGCCTCGCTGTAGGCCGCCCTCAGCGCGGCGTCACATTCCAGCGCCACGATGTGGTCGGAGTTGGGCGTGACGACCATGGCGGGCGTGCCCGAGCGTGCGAGTTGCACGATCCGGGCGACCGTCTGCTCGAAGTCCGTCCTGTCGATCCGGGCGTGGCCGAAAGCGAGGCGGGAGAAATCGGGGGTTGCGCTGGATGGGGGCTGCATGCTGGCCGTGACCGGCCTTCTCGGCCGTGGGACAGGTCCCATCGTACCGGCGCGCCCGGGTCTCATTCACCGCGAGGGGACGAATGACACCTTCGGCCTAACTGGATCCAAAACAAAAACGCCCGGGGATTGGGGTCCCCGGGCGGCTTGCGCGCGCAGTTCCAGCGTGCAGCTTGCGCGTCAGCGGCAGCTCATTGCGGCGCGGTCAGTCTCGGCCACCTGGCGTGCGGCCTGGTACTTGGGAGTGTCCAGGTCGGTGCTGTTCGTCAGTCCCCAGTAGCCATGCTGGCCCCACGGACTGGACAGGCTGTAGTACAGGAACAGGTCGTTGCCGCAACCAAACCATTGCGTCAGCTGCCCCTTCACGATCTCGCCCATCTTCGGGTCCCGGTTCGCCTGGATCTTGACGAGGGTGCTGACGTCGGACTGACCCATGTCGATTCCGCCTTCATAGGCGATGTTCTTGATGTGGTAATAGTCCGCGATTGCCTTGTGGGTCGATCGGCTCCAGTCCTTGCCGGTGAAGGCCGCACCGCGCGCGTACGCTCCATTGACATAGCTGCCAACGTCGAAGAACGCGGAGAACTCCTTGTCCAGCGTGGACTGAAGCGATTGCAGGGGCTGGTCGACGGTCAGGGTCGGGGAAGTGATCAACTCGGGCGGCAGAGCCACGTATGGCGCGGTGGCGACCCCGTACAGGAACGATGACGGCGTTCCCCGGTAGGTGGCGATGTTCTTGAGGACCTGCTCCGCGATGGCCGAGTTCGCCCACTGGCTGGCAAACACGGGGCGGAATCTCGAGTTGAGTGCGTCGGCGCCCAGGACCTCGGAGAAGATCTGGCTGATGCGCACGATGCGCTTGCCCGCCCGGTGGTAGGCGGCCCACGGCGGGTTGCAGTTCCCGCTGGTGGCATCGAACATGGCCTGCGTGCACTGCGTGCCCCACGTCAGGCTCGTATCACCTGCCAGCGCCTCTGCGATCGCCGCCTTGCTGTTCTGCCCTGTTGCCGTGAACGAGTAGTTCCAGAGTTCGTTGCTGTATTCCACGTAGACCACGCGGCCGGGCGCCAAGCTCTGTTTCATCAGCTCCGCCAGCGAGCGCACAAAGGCATCATCGGCCAGCACCGGAACGTTGATCCAGATATCTTTTCCCAACTCGTTCGCCATCTGTACGGCGTACTCGTAGGCTCCGCCCTTGATCGACGCCTGCGTGGTCGAATCGGGGGTGGTTCTTTCACTCCAGGAACTCACCGGAGTGGCATTCGTCTGCAGGAAATCCATGAACCGGAGAACGCCGAACGGGGCGATGGCCTGGATGAACTCGTTGGTGAAGGTTTGCTTGTCGTCGTAGCCAGGACGCCGGAGCGACACATCCTGCACGCCCGCGGTGGTGTTCCGGAAGGCGAGCATGATGTTCGGTGCTTGCGCGCCGACGACGACATCGGCGGTGGAACGGTTTGCCGTCGCGTCGTACAGGTAGTTGCCGACACTCACGTTCGGGGAGGCGGTCGCCGTGACCGTGGCCTTGCCCGTGAAGCGCAGGCGGTAAGTTCCAGGCTTCAGGTACCGATACGCTCTGCCTTCGTCGCCCGTGTCTGCGGTGTACCCCGCGACCACCACACCGGCGTCGACGGTGGGCCAACCGCGCGCATCGACCTGGGTGATTTCCTGCCAGGGTGCGTCTGGAGTTCCCCAGGGACGCGATGTCTTCATTGCATCGACGAAAGGGGGAATGCGCGCCCAGTCGGAGAGTCCTTCCAGGTTCACGCCGAGCGGAGGAGTTCCCGCAGCTTTCGATGTGCTTGTTTGGGTGGTCGTGCCGAGCGCAATCTGCTGCACATCGCTGCCTGCAGCGCCGCCGCCGCCGCAGCAGCTCACGCCCACTGCTGCCGCCAGCAGCAGGGCGAATTTCATAGTCCTCATGTGGACCCCTCTAACTTCGTTCTAGGTAATCGGCACGTGCCATCCACAGGGCGGCGTGCCGGACTCTCTTCTTGGTTGTTCTTGCCTTAACAACTCAAATCGATATTTCGAGAAAATGCCTGCTTCCGAGAATCTTGGCTCCGATTGATTGATTTCAGGCGCGCACCGGCGAACCGGTCTTGCCGGCAGCGATGCGCGCATAGGCGACCGCCATGCCGACCCACGCCCAATACACCCAGGGAATCAACAAGACACTGCTGGCCGTAGCGATCGTCACCAGGGTTCCCAGCAACGCGGCGAGCAACATTCTTGCGGTGAGGTACGGGCTGAAGGATGAATCCCCCGACGGCTTCGTTGCGCCTGCGGCCGTGGCCGGCAGTGCGTCGTGAGTAAGTCCCTGCACTTCTGTCGCTGCGTATTTTCGTCGGGACTTCCAGATACTCAACAACAATGTTGTAAATAGGCAGAGGAAGAATGTAAGCCCCAGTACGCCAGTGGAGAGTGCGACACCGAGGTACGTGTTCACCACATCGACGATCCCCTGGCCCTGGAGCATGCCCTTCGCCGCCAGACGCTCCAGGAATTGATCCGACCCGAGCCAGGGGTTCTCACCGAACACCTCCAGGGACTTGGACAGGAGCTCGGCTCGGTAATCCACCGTGGATTGATCGACCCGGGTCAAGGCGCTGAGGAAGCCGAATTGCATGTCGAACAAGAACGCAAGGCCCGCGATCGCGGCGACGACCACGCCGATGCGCACCCTGGATGCATTCGCGGTCGCCCAATAGGCGAACACCGCCGCCGCGGCACCGAGCCATGGACCCCGCGAGAAAGTGGCAAGAATTCCTCCAACGATTAGTGCGAGGGCAAGGTTCTTCTGCAGTCCGGTGCGCAGTTGTCCGCGCAATGCGAGCAAGCAGACCAGCGCGACGGAGAGGACGTAGCCAAGGACGATCGGGTGACCGGTACTCGCTGAGGCCCTCACGAACCCCTCCCGGACCAGATAGAGGCCCGACCCCGTGTCGGTGGCCCAGCGATCCAGCAAGGAGCGGTACAGGAGCCAGTTCTTGGATGATTCGAACATGGCGATGGCTCCGAGCACCGCGCCCGAGAGACAGAATGACGCGGCCGCATCCTTGAACTGGGCCAGGTTCGTGAATGCCCTGCTCATCACGTAATAGGGCAGGACCAGCGTCAGGAACAGGTTCACCACTTCGCGAAGCCCGTTGGTGAAACTGGCCGATCGAGAGAAGACCAATGCCGCCTGCAGCAGGATGTAGCCAGCGAACAGCTTGTCGGGTCCGCTCACTCCCCTTCGCGAGGGCTTGCGCCAAAGGGCGATGGCTGCAGGCAGCAACAGCACAAGCGTGAGCAGGCGGGGATGGTCGACCATCAGGAGGTAATTGACCAGACCGAAACCGGGCACCAATCCGGGCGCCGGCGGCACCGCGAAGAGCAGAGCGAAGAACAAGGCGGGGACGTTGCCCTCGCGGCGCGAGGCCAGCACGATCAACAGCGATGCCGGAACGGCATAGAACCAGAACCCAGGGGCGAGGAAGCCACAGACCGAGAGGGCGAGGAACAGCATGCACCGCCGCTGGTAGGCCCCGGGCGGCATGAGCGGGCTGAAGCTGCGCTTCAGCGCAAGGAACACCGCCGCCGCAATCAGAGAGACGACGACGAGTGAGCGAACGTATTCCGGCATGGAGTCCTTGGTCCCTTTGAGCTATAGGGGCCAGTGTGTGGTGTACCTGACACTGGCCGAATGGCTGTAAATTCGGCGCATCCTGTCGCGCCCGTGTCTCATCCCAATCCCCCACCAGCCATGCAAGAAGTACGAAGCGACCTGCCACCGGCGGGCGCCGTGAAGCGTCCCGATGCTCACGGGATCGGCAAGGTGGTCCTGCGTGCGGGGATGGTGACCCTCGGCGCGCACGTCCTCACACAGCTCATTCGATTTGCGGGGAATTTGATTCTCACACGGTTGCTCGTGCCGGAAGCATTCGGAGTGATGCTGGTGAGCATCGTCGTGTGGGTGGGCCTCACGCTTTTCACCGATTTCGGCTTGCGCCAGGTGGTGATCAGGAGTTCGCGCGCCGGAGATCCCGTGTTCCTGGACACGGTCTGGACCCTGCAGATCGTGCAGGGAACGCTGATCGCGACGCTCCTCGTTGCGGCGGCAGGGGTGCTGTCGCTGACGACGTCCATGGGGCTCATTCCCCACGGAAGCACCTTTTCGAGTCCTGACGTGCCGTGGGTGCTTGCCTCGCTCGCGGTCCCCGCGTTGCTGCAATCGCTCGAGTCGACCAAGATCCACGTGGCCAGCCGCAACCTGCAGGTGTCGCGGATCGCCGCAATCGAGCTCGGATGCCAGGTGGTCGCGCTGGGAGCGACCGTGACGTTTGCCCGGACCATCGGCGGCGTGGGTGCGCTCGTCGCCGGCGCATTCGCCTCGGCGATTTGCCGGACCCTTGCCACGCATCTGGTGTTCGACGGCCACAGGAACCGACTGCGCTACGACGCTCCTTCCGCGAAGGAGGTGCTGACTTTCGGTGCGCCCATCATCCTGACCTCCTGCATGGGGTTCATCGTCAGCAACGGGGACAAACTGGCCCTCGGGTGGGTGCTTCCGGCCCATGCGATGGGTGCCTATGCGATTGCGGTCCTGCTGGTCAGCGCCTTCCATGACGCCGCAGGGAAACTCATATCGCAGGTGATGTATCCCGCCATCAGCCGTGCGGTGTCCCACGATCCCGGTTCGCTGCGAGCCAGCTACCTGCGGGTGCGCGCAACGCTCGATGCCGGCTGCCTCATCGTGGGTGGGCTGCTCGTGAGCCTGGGAGACCGCATCGTCGCACTGCTGTATGACGGCCGGTACGCCGAGGCCGGGACCTACATCGGCATCCTCGGCCTGTCGCTGGTCGGCATCCGGTACCGCGTGCTCAACGCCGTCTTCCTCACCATCGGCCGGCCGCGGCTTCAACTGTACGAGCAGATCTCCCAGCTTGCGACGCTCGTGCCCGGCATCCTCCTGGGATTTCGGTTCGGTGGGCCAAAGGGCGCGATATGGGGCGTGGCGCTGAGTTACCTGGCCGCGCAGCTCCTGAACATATTTTATCTGCAGCGAAAACTCGGCTTGTTCAGCGGCGCGCTGGAACTGCGCGGGGTTGCGATATTTGCCGCGGCGGCCGGTCTGGGCAGCTTGCTGAGACTCTGGATATGACCACGCAGCAAGTTCCAGGGGGAACGACGTCGCGCGTCGTCGACCTTTTGCTCGTCTCCTTCAACTCCGCGCATCTTCTCGACCCCCTGCGCAGCAGCTTGAGCCGCGCCGAGACGCCGGGCCTCGAGCTCCGCGTCCTGGCCGTGGACAACGCATCCTCCGACGGTTCGGGCGACATTCTCCGCACCACCTTCCCTTGCGAGCTGTTCATCCAGAACCAGGTGAACGTCGGCTTCGGCCGCGCAAACAACCAGCTGGTCGAACACGTGCGCGGCGACTATGTCCTGCTGCTGAACACCGATGCCTTCGTCTCGCCCGAGACCGTGCGCACCAGCGTCGAGTACATGGAGCGTCATCCCAGGTGCGGAATCCTGGGGGTGCGGCTGATGGGCAGTGACGGCACTCCGCAGCCCTCGCGTCGGTCGTTCCCGACGCCGTTCACCACCTTCATTCGCCGGACCGGCCTTTATCGGTATATCCCCATCAGGGATGCCGAGGACGATCTCTCCGCCGATCACAGCGTCATTTCCGAATGCGACTGGGTCCCTGGCTGCTATTACCTGGTCCGGCGCGCGGTCCTGGACGAGATCGGGTTGTTCGATCCGCGCTTCTTCATGTACTTCGAGGAGGTGGACCACTGCCGGCGCGCCCGCAACGCGGGGTGGACCGTGACCTACCTCGCATCTACGAGCGTCGTGCACCTGGGTGGAGAAAGCGCGAAATCGGTGTCGGAACTGTCGCAGGGGCGCCAGATCTCGGCGCTCCAGGTCGAGAGCGAACTGCTGTACATGCGCAAGCATTTCGGTGCGGCAGGGCTGGTCTGGCACCTCGCCCTGGTGGTTCTCGGCGACGCCATCCTCGCCGTCAAGGATCTCGCCAAGGCGCATGGCCCGCGTGCCGCCCTGCGCCGGTTCATGCAGACCCGCACGAGCTGGAGGCTTGCCTGCCGTACCCGCCTGGGTGTGAAGCCGACCCGTTGATGCGTCATTTCCAGCGTTCGCGCACTGTCGGGTACAAATAGAGCAATGCGCATCGCGTACCTCGTGAACCAGTATCCGATGGTCAGCCACAGTTTCATCCGCCGGGAAATCCTGGCGCTGGAAAGCCTGGGTGCGTCCGTGCTTCGCGTCGCGTCGCGCGGTTGGGACGCCACCCTGGTGGATCCGGCCGACCTCGCGGAACGGGAAAAGACGCAGTACCTGCTCCAGGGTGGCATGGGGCCCCTGTTGGCTTCGCTGCTGAGGACCTTGGTGTCCTCACCCGTTCGCTTCGTGCGGGCGAGCTGGTTGGCGGCAAGGATGGCGCGCATGTCCAGCCGCCCGTTGCCGGTTCACCTTGCGTACCTGGGCCAGGCCTGCCGGCTGCGTGAGTTGGCGCGCAAGGAGCGCGTCGACCATGTCCATGCGCACTTCGGCACGAACTCCACGGAGGTGGCCATGCTGTGCGCGGCCCTGGGCGGACCCAGATACTCCTTCACCGTGCACGGCCCCGAGGAATTCGACATGCCTGCCGGGCTGCACCTGAAGGAGAAGATCGAGCGCGCGGAGTTCGTCGCCGCCGTCAGCTCGTTCGGACGCAGCCAGCTGTACCGCTGGATCGGCCATGGGCAGTGGAACAAGGTCAAGGTAGTGCGCTGCAGCGTCGATGAAAGCTTCACGCAGGAGGCGGCGCCCCCGGTGACGGCGTCGCGCAAGGTGGTGTGCGTAGGCCGCTTGTGTGAACAGAAGGGGCAGTTGCTGCTGCTCGCCGCTGCGCGCGAGATGGTCGAGCGCGGGCACGACATCGAGCTCGTGCTGGCCGGCGATGGGGAGATGCGTCCTGAACTCGAGCGGCTCGTCGAGGCCTACGGGCTCGGTTCAAGGGTGCGGATCACGGGCTGGGTCAGCGCGGCCGAAGTGCGTTCCCTGCTGCTGGAGGCGCGGGCCCTGATTCTCCCCAGTTTTGCGGAGGGCCTGCCGGTGGTCATCATGGAGGCGATGGCACTGGGACGGCCCGTCATCAGCACGCGCATCGCAGGCATCCCGGAACTGGTCCGCGAGGGTCGGGAGGGCTGGCTGGTGTCCGCCGGCGACTGCCAGGCACTCGTGGAGGCCTGGACCGAATTGCTCCAGGCCGAGCCTGCCCGGCTGCAGGCGATGGGAGAGAGCGCCCGCCAGCGCGTTGCGCGAAGACATTCGCCCTCGGAGGCCGCCCGGAAGCTGATGCAGCTGTTCGGAAGGGCGGCATGAGCACGCTCGTCGCCGTCGTGGCCGTCGTGGCCGGCGTGTGGATCTGCGTGGTCCTGGCCCTTGTGCTTTTCCTCCTCATCGAGGTCCTTGCCGGGTACCGGCCACCGCCGAGCGCCCCCCAGGGTGACATGCGGATGCCCGGCTACGCGGTGTTGATGCCGGCCCACAACGAGGAGGCGGGCATTGCCGATACCGTCCGGGCCGTCCTGCAACAGATCTCGGCGCACGCCCGCCTGGTCGTGATCGCGGACAACTGCACCGACGCGACGCGCGACGTGGCGCGCGCCGCGGGCGCCGACGTCATCGAGCGAAATGACCCCCTCGTGCGCGGGAAAGGGCATGCGCTCGCGTTCGGCGTGGAGCACCTGCGGCCGGCGCCGCCGGACGTCGTGCTGATCGTGGATGCGGACTGCATACCTGCACCGGGAGCGCTCGGCGTCTTGGCAGCACGTGCCGCGGCACTGCGTCGGCCCATGCAGGCCCTGTACCTCATGCTGGCCCGCCCTGACGCTCCCCTGCGCATCCGGATGGCGGCATTCGCATGGGCCCTGCACAACGAGCTGCGTCCCTCGGGGCTCCACCGGCTGGGACTGCCATGCCAGCTGATGGGGACGGGAATGGCCTTGCCCTGGTTCTGCCTCGAGGATGTCAGCCTCGCCAGTGGGCATCTGGTGGAAGACATGCAGCTGGGCGCCAGGCTGGCCGAGGCTGGGCTTGCGCCGCAATTCTGTCCGGACGCGCGGGTCGACAGCTGGTTCCCGGAGGATGGGGCCGGTCTGGATTCACAGCGAAAGCGCTGGGAACACGGTCACCTCTCGATGATCTTTTCAGCGGCCCCCGCGACGCTCTGGCACGGGCTGCGTTCCGGGCAGCACGGGGCGGTGGCGCTTGCGCTGGACATGTGCATTCCGCCGCTTGCGCTCCTGGCGCTCCTCGTGATGGTTTCGTGTGCCCTGGGCGGCTGGCTCGCGGGCAGGGGGATCTTCGGCCAGGTGATGACCGTGGCAGCCCTCTGTTCCGCCATCGGCTTTGCCTCGGCAGTCCTCCTCGCCTGGAGGAGCGTCGGCCGCAGGTGGATCAGCCTGGCGGAGCTCCTGTCGGCGCCGCTGTATGTGTTGAAAAAGGTGCCCGTCTACGCCAGCTTCCTCCTGAAGCGGCAGAAGGAATGGGTGCGCACGAGCCGCCAGCCTTAGCCCGATTGGCTCCTTTGTGCCGTTGTGTAACGGGACCCTCGTCCGCTATCGTGCAGTGGATGAATAAGTTGTCGTGGGTGTTGGCCGGTCGCCTGTCGCCAGGACCGGTACAAGGGCATCGATGGACCTTCGTGCGGGTGGGCGTGCATGGCGTGCTCCTCTCGCCATTCCGTGGCGGCTCCATGCGCTCTCTGCTGCAGGCAACCGGTCTCGAAACGTCGACGCCGCGATGACGCGCCTCACGATGGAACAGCAAGTCTTTGGCAAGTCCGCCGTCATGCAGCGGCGCAGCAGCATGGCGGACGTGCAGGCCGGCCTTGACGGTGTGGCCGTCGTGAGCCTCTGCTACGTGCTGATCATTGGCCACATCGGCGCACTCACCGCGCAGTACACGGTGTTCGTGTTCCTGCTGCTTTGTACGCTGGGCCTGCTGTACGACGTGTTCGCCATCTACCGGAAGAACACCAACCTGACCCGCAAGGCGATGGACATCCTCCAGGCATGGTCCCTTGCCTTCTTCATCCTCATCGCCCTCGGGTTCCTGACCAAGCAGGCGGAGAGCTTCTCCCGGCTCCTGTTGGGGCAGCTGTTCGTGTTCGGCTATTTCGCGCAGGTGTTGTTGCACCTGATCGTGCGCACCCTGTTCAAGGAGGTGCTCAGGCACTCCGCGGAGACGCACGGCGCCATCATTGTAGGTAGCGGACGCTTGGCCATGTACCTGAACCAGCGTATTGGCGCCAATGAATGGCTGGGCCAGCGCGTGGTGGGCTTCGTCACGCTGCCGGAGGATGAAGCTGCGAACCACGAGCCGTCCGCCGCTTTCGGCAAGACGGCACCGTGCCTGGGCCGCCTCGACCAGTTGATCGAGCTGATCACGCTCCACAACGTGAAGACCGTCTATTTCGCGATCCCGCTGAACGCATCCGACATCGTGGAGAGCCTGTATTTCCGGTTGCTGGACAAGCATGTCGCCGTCCATTGGGTTCCGGACATCTTCTCCCTGCGACTGGTGAACCACGCGGTGACTGAAATCGCCGGCGTCCCCGTTCTCACCCTGTCCGAAACTCCGTTGATCGGGACCCGGCGCCTGCTGAAGATGATGGAGGACTTCTGCCTGTCGATGGTGCTGCTGGTGCTGCTCACCCCCGTCATGCTGGCCATCGCCGTGGCGGTCAAGCTGGACAGTCCCGGACCGGTCTTCTTCCGGCAGGTGAGGCTCGGCTGGGGTGGCAAGCGCTTCCACATCTGGAAGTTCCGAAGCATGTACGTGCACGACGAGAACGGGATCGTCGTCCAGGCGCAGAAGAACGATCCCAGGGTGACCCGCGTGGGCGCCTTCCTTCGCCGGTCGAGCCTGGACGAGCTGCCGCAGATCTTCAACGTGATCCGCGGCGAGATGTCGCTGGTCGGGCCGCGCCCCCACGCGGTGCAGCACGACCTCGAGTATGCGCAGCACATCATCCATTACTTCGCGCGACACAACATCAAGCCGGGCATCACCGGCCTGGCGCAGGTGCGTGGGCACCGGGGCGAAACGAAGGAATTGGAAAAGATGATGCTGCGCGTCGAAAGCGACATCGAATACATCAACAACTGGTCCCTCTGGCTGGACCTTTCCATCCTCGTGCGCACGACGCGGGCGCTGACCGGAAAGAACGCCTACTGACGGGCACAGGCCGGGCCGTTTTCACCCGGCTCCGGTGGGCTTATTGGCACCAACGGCCCATTGTGATGGGGCTCTTCAGAACTTAATCTGAGAGTCCCCCGCACCTCCCTGTGGAGAGCAGTGAATGATCATCAAGAAAACAGGCCTGGCTGCCGTTGGAGTTGTAGCAGCACTGGCTTTTGCAGGCGCCGGCCACACCGCGCCGGTTCCGATCGAGCAGACCATCACGCTGACCAACCCGGAAGGCGCGCTGGTCTACAACATCGCGACCAATGGTGGAGCAACCGCCACCACGAGCTTCTACCAGCTCATCGTCGATCCATCCTGGACCACGCCGACCAAGTTCACCACGTTTTCCACCGAGCCGATCGGTACGAACGCCGCCTATGCGCTCTGGACGGACGTCGATCCGTCGACCACGACCAGCTCTGTCGGCGGGTTCCTGACCAACTGGTCGCAGCAGGACGTTCCGGGCAACAACCTGATCCCGTACTTCTCCTACCTGCTCACCGCGGGCCAGTACGTGCTGCAGATCAACACGTTGGCTGGGCAGATGAACATCTCCACGAACATCGCCGCCGTGCCGTTGCCCGGCGCCATGTGGCTTTTTGGTTCCGCGTTGCTGGCGTTCCTGGCAATTTCGAGCCGCCGCAAGGGCTGAGCGCGCAAAAAGCAGGTACGCTTTGGGATACCTGCCCAGCGTGGCCGTTGTGGAAGGGCGTGGCAGTTTCCCGCTGGGCCCATCAGGCTTTTCCTATTGGATTCACCCATGATTTCTCGTTTCGTGTCGTTCCTGGTCATGGTCCTCGCCATCGCGAGTGCCTCCGCACAGACAACGAACGACAACTACTTGTTGAAGCACGGCGATCGACTGCAGATTTCTGTCTGGAAGGATGAGGCGCTCGACCGCGAGGCCAGGGTTCTCCCGGATGGAAGCATCAGTTTCCCGCTGGTTGGCCGCATCCTCGTCGTTGGGCTGTCCACCGCCCAGGTCGAAAAGCGGATCGTCGACGGCCTCAAGCCCTACATCCCGGATGCCGTGGTCAGCGTGGTCGTCACGGGCACGGAAGGCAACAGCGTCTTCGTGATCGGGAAAGTCCTCAAGCCGGGACAGGTCGCCTTGACCAGCCCGGACACGACGGTGCTGCAGATCCTCAGCCAGGTCGGGGGCCTCGATCGCTTCGCCAATGGTGACGCGATCATGGTCGTGCGCAAGTCACCCAGTGACGGGCGCTCCCAGACCATCCGCGTGCGTTACAGCGAACTGCTCCGTGGCGAAGCGCTCGACTCGAACGTCGTCGTGAAGCCTGGCGACACGATCATGGTGCCTTGACCGTGCGGCGGAGTGCATTGATTCCGAACCGGCTCGCCAACGCTCTTCTTTTCGCCGCGGGTGTCGCGGGCGTCACCGGCGTGGCGGCCCAGACGCCGAGAATATACTCGGTGACGGTACCGATGGAGATCGAGTACGACTCCAATCCGAACATGTCGCTCGGGAGCCATCCAAGTACCACCTGGCTTCGGGTGAGGCCCAGCGTCACGGCAACCCAGGTGCAGGGCAACGAGGAATACAGCCTCGAAGGCGCGCTCTCCGCCGAAAAGAGCAGCAACTCGGACATCGCAAAGGATCGTCTTGATCCGCGGGTGCGCGGCGCGTGGAAGCATGCGGATGGCATCAACACCTCCCAGCTTGCCCTCCTGGCGGAGCGACAGGCGCTGCGATCGCTGGACATCCGGGACCATGTGCCGGTCGGTGTCGACGGGTCCCGGACGATTTACGCCATCAGCGGCACCTGGACGCGGGAGCTGAGCGACCGGATGTCCTTCACCGGAGACCTTCGGCAGGATTGGGAGCGGTACAGCGTCAATACGATCGCCGATGCCCGTCATACGACCGGGGCGCTGCGACTCACTCGCCGCGAGAGCGAACTCCGCAGCTGGTACGGGGTGGCGAATGCGCAGCTGTACCGGACCGACTCGAGACAGGATGCAGTGCTTGGAACGGTCGGCGGCGACCGTTCCAACGTCGCCGGCCTCCTCGTCGGTGTGAACCAACTGGTCACGGAGGGTCTGCGGGTGGATGCCAACGTGGGCTGGATGCACTTCGACCAACCCATCACCGATAACGATTGGCAGGGCACATTGCGGGCTGAATACGCCGGAGACCGCTGGCTGGCTTCGGCTGAGGTATCGCGCTATGCCGGCGTGAACTCGTCGCTCGGCACCTTGCTGGTGACCGAGGAAGTCCGGCTGCGTGCACGCTACGCGATCAGTCCCTTGACCCGCGTGGATTTCGACTTCGGCCACAGCAACGAGCTGGCAGCGAACAGCAAGCGTTCCATCGCCAACCTCGCGCTCGTGAGGCAACTGAGCCCCGCATGGGAACTGTCCGTGAGGGCCTCGCGACGTCAACAGGAGGTCGTCGGAGGAACGGCGCGCAGCAATCTCTTTGCGCTGCTGCTCGTCTACAGCGTCCCCGATTTTTGAGTTCCGACTGCCATGGACGACTATCAATTAACGCTTGCCGACTACATCGCCATCCTGAGGCGAAGGGCCTGGCTCATCATCGGAAGCTTCTTCGGCATGCTGGTGCTCGGAGTCGCGGTGACTCTCCTGTTGCCGTCGATCTACCGCGCCACCGGTTCGATCCTCATCGAGTCGCAGCAGATCCCGACCGATCTCGTCCAGGCCACCGTCACTTCCTACGCGGACGAGCGGATCGAGGTCATCAAGCAGCGCGTGATGACGCGCGACAACCTGCTGCGCATCATCCGGAAGTACAACCTGTTCGCGGATGCGGGACCGACCTTCACGCCGTCCGACCAGATCGACGAGATGCGCAAGACGATCTCGGTGGACCTGGTGAACGCGAACCTGCGTTCTGACCGCAGGGGCGCCGGCACGATCGCGTTCAGCCTGTCCTTCGAGCACAAGAAGCCCGAAGTGGCCCAGGCGGTGGCGAACGACCTGGTCACGCTCTTCCTCGAGGAGAACGTGAAGCAGCGCACGCAGCGAGCGACCCAGACGACCGAGTTCCTTACGCAGGAAGCGGACAAGCTGAAGAAGGATCTGGACGCGCTGGAATCGCAGATTGCCAACTACAAGCAGGAGCACGGTAAGGGCCTGCCGGAGAACGTCGCCTTCGGACTGGCCGCAATGCAACGCCTCGAAGGAGACCTGCGCCAGCTCGACCGCGATTACGCATCGACGGAGCAGGAGCTTCGGGGATTGGAAGCCGAGCGCGAGGCTGCCGCGAACGGGCAGTTGGAACTCCCCGGCGGCACGACCAGCCTGGGCGAACTCCAGCGTGCCAGGGCGGAAGTCTTGCGGCTGAGCGCCCTCTACACAGAAAACCACCCGGACGTGAAGGCCGCAAAGCGCAAGGTCGAGGGCCTGGAACAGGCCACGGCCGCCGAAGCGTCCCCCACGCCCAGTTCGGGGGCCAAGCGCTCCACGGGCGCATCCGGCAATGTCGTCCTGGCCCGGATGGACCGCCGCATCGCGGGGTTGCGCGACCGCCTGAAGGTGATGGACGCCCAACGGAGCAACCTGCGCGGTCGGCTCGGACAGATGGACGTGGCCCTGGTGAAATCGCCCCAGATCGAACGCGGCCTCGCGGGCTTGACCCGCGATTACCAGAACGCGCAGAAGAAGTACGAGGAAATCGTCGCGAAGAAGATGACCGCCCAGGTCGCCGAGAACCTGGAAGAGGACCAGAAGGCCGAGCGCTTCGCCGTGCTCGAACCGCCGACGCTGCCGGATCGACCGGTGAAGCCCGATCGCCGCAAGCTGCTGGCGTTCAGCGTGATCCTCGCCATGGTCACGCCGGTGGGCCTGGTTTCCGTCATGGAAACACTTCACGGCACGGTGCGGGGCGTGGGGCAGATCAGCGCGATCCTGGGCCAGAAGCCGCTCGTGACCATTCCCCTGATCCCTGTGGCTGCAGAGCTCGCTTCGCGCAGGAGGTCCTATCTCTTCATGGCCCTTGGCGCCGTGCTGCTGATCGGCTTGATCCTGGTGGCGGTGCACTTCCTGGTGCTTCCGCTGGACATGATTCTCATGAAGGCGCTCATTCGGCTGGGCTGACAAGGACCATGGAACGCATCAAACTTGCCATCGAACGGGCGCGGCAGCAGGCAGCGACCACGGGTGCGCCCTCGCTGCCTGCGGCGGAACCGGCCTTCGAACGCACTTCTCCGTCGCTTCACCCCGAACACGCGGATCTGGGTGTGCCCGTGGATCTGCTTCCGCTGGATCCAGCGCACCTCGAGCGCAACCGCATCGTCGCAATGGACCCGGCCAATCCGTTCCGGCGGGAGTTCGACCTGCTTCGCACCCAGGTCCTGCAGAAGATGCAGGAGCACGGGTGGCGCACGCTCGCCATCACGTCGCCCTCGATGCAATCGGGCAAGACGGTGGTCGCCGTCAACCTGGCGCTCAGCATCGCCTACCACCCCTCGCGCACCGCGCTCCTGGTGGATTTCGACCTGCGCCGGCCGCAGGTGGGCGCCTCGCTGGGGCTGCCGCACCAGACCTCGCTGAGCGAAGTGCTCGAGGGGACGGCGGACGTCCGCGATGCCATCGTGCACGTCGGCATCCCGAGGTTCCTGGTTCTTCCCACCCACCGCAAGGTGGCGGGTGCAGCCGAGACGCTGGCATCGGACAAGGTGTCGAAGATCATCAGCGGGCTGAGGGACCACTATCCGGAACGCATCATCATCTTCGACCTGCCGCCCATCACGGCGGTCGACGACGTGATCGCCGTCCTCCCCAAGATCGATTGCGTTCTGCTGGTCGTGGGCAGCGGCAACAGCACGAAGCGCGAGCTGGAAGAGAGCCAGCGACACCTTGCGCGGTCCAACCTCCTCGGGGTGGTGGTGAACAAGGCTGCCGACCGCGTCGGCCGGGATGACGAGTACTACTGAACGCGTTCAGGCGGGCGCTGCCACCGTCCGTGTCGTCAGCAGCGAAGTTCCCGACTGGTCCAGGGAAGCCATCCGGCCGGGTGAATGGTCACCCAGCAAGCGGCTTCTGTCGTCCATTCGCGACTACCAGAAGCTGGAGCACGACCGGACACCCTTGCGCTGGATGGCACGACGCTGGGCCATGCTGCGCCACCGGTTCTGGAGTGCGGTGTCAGGGGCCGAGATTCCGCTGAATGCCCGGATCGGCGGCGGACTGCTGATACCGCATCCCAATGGCATCGTGATTCACCCCGGCGCGGTGATCGGCCCGAATTGCCTGATCCTGCAGCAGGTGACCATTGGCACGCGTGCGGAAGGCGAGCCGCCGGTGCTGGGAGGGCACGTCGACGTCGGGGCAGGGGCGAAGATCCTGGGCCCCCTGCGGATTGGCTCGCACGCGATCATCGGAGCCAACGCCGTGGTGCTGAAAAACGTGCCGGAGGGTGCGACGGCCGTTGGTGTTCCGGCCATCTGCATCGACACGCGTCCCGACTGAGTCAGGGAGCGCGTCCCGCGGCGGTCACCCCTGGAGGACCCCGTATTCCCTGCGGTCCTGCAGCACCTCGTCGACCAGCGAAGCCTCGATGGTCTGCGCTTCCGCCGAGAAACCATAGACGAGGGCGGTGTCGCAGAGGATGTTGATGCTGCGCGGGACGCCCTTGGTCACGTCGGCGATCCTGGCGATCGCATCCGCCGAGAAGAGATCTTCTTCCCGGCCGGCCACCTGCAGGCGATGGCGCACGTATTGCGAAACCTCCCGGGTTCCCAGGGGAGGAATGAAGAACTCGACGCCCACCCGCTGCGTGAACTGGTGGAGGTCCGGCCGCTTCAGCAGCCCCTGCAACTGCGGTTGTCCGACCAGGATCACCTGCAGGAGCTGGTCCTTGTCGGCGTTGATGTTCGACAGCATGCGCAGCGACTCCAGCGCGCCGGCGTGGAGGTTCTGCGCTTCATCGACGATGAGGACGACCCGGCGGCGCGCGGCGTATTCGGCGAGCAGGAATTGCTGGAACTTGTCGTAGCGCTCGACCGCCGACATGCCGCTATACGGCTGGCCGAACGCCAGCATGATCCATTCAAGCAGGTCCGCGATCTCGGTGTGCGTGTTGTAGACGAGTCCGACGGTGATGGACTCGTCCAGGGTATTGAGCAGGCGCCGGACCAGCGTCGTCTTGCCGCAGCCGATCTCGCCGCAGATCACCGAAAATCCGACCCGGTTCTGGATGCCGTATTCCAGCATGGTGAACGCGAGCTTGTGCCGCTTGCTCATGAAGAGAAAGTCGGGGTCCGGCTGGATCGAGAAGGGTTTCTCCTTCAGTCCGTAATAGGCTTCGTACATCCTTGGCCTACAGTGCCTGCAGCGCCTTGCGGGCGTCGTCGACCTGAGGGAACGGCGAGGTCTTGGACAGTTCGATGGAGCGTTGCAGTGCCACCTTCGCGTCCTTCGTGTTGTTCAAGGCAAGCTGGTTCATTCCGTAATGGTAATGCGCCACCGCCAGGTCCGGCGCCGCGGTCGAGGCGCTCTTGAGAAAGTCAGACGCTTCCCGCGTCTTGCCTGCGAGATGCGCCGTCCATCCCACCGTGTCCTTCATCTGGGGAATCTCGGTGTTGCGGAACTTCTGTGCGAGCTCGTAGGCGCGCTTGATGCTGGCGGGGTCCTTCCGGCTGTCCGCGAGCAGCGAGGCCAGGTTGTTCGCCACGACGATGGCAGTGGGGCGCTCGGCGAGCAGGGACTCTAGGGCGGCGATCGCTTCGTCCGGCTTGCCCTGGAGCTCCAGCACGCTCGCGCGCGACATCTTCAGCCCGAAGTCCGATGGAATCGCCTTCAGTCCGCGGTCCACGGTGCGAGCCGCTTCATCCACGTTACGCGCCGCGATCTGCTGGTTCACGAGCACCTGGTAGGCCGCCGGACTCGAGGGCTTCTGGTCGATGGCTGTCTGCAGGGCGTCGCGTGCCGCCGCCGCATTGCCAGTGTGCGCGAGCACCTGGGCCTGCATGACGCGGGCCGCATAGTTCTGGGGCGAGGCGGCAAGGACTGACTGCAGGAACGCCAGGGCCTCCTTGGACTTGTTGGCCAGGACATAGCTCTGCACCAGGTTGACCATCGCCTGTGAGTCCGTCGGCGCCAGCTCGTACGCCCGCTTGAAGGAGGCAATGCTGCTGACGTAGTCCCTCCTGGCCGCCTGGACGGCGCCCTGGATCTGGCTGGCGGCCGGCAATCCGGCCTCGTTCTTCGCAACTTCGTCGGCCACGGTCTGAGCGCCGGCGATGTTGCCTGTGTTGAGATAGGCCTGGGCAAGCAGGCGAAGCGCAGGAAGGTTCCCGGGCGACGTCTTGAGCGCCTCGCGCAGCACACCTTCCACCGCGCGAGCGCGGCCTGTCTTCATCAGGTACTGCGCGTAGGGCATCGCGAAGGGCAGGGCGTACTTTCCCATCTGGGCCGCATTGGCATAGTGCTGCGTTGCCAAGTCACGGAGGCCCTGCATCTCGTGCGTGCGTGCGAGGAGCAATTGGGCGCGGGGCGATTCCGGAATGTCCCGAAGGATGGTGCGCAGGTCGTTGACGGCGTCGTCCAGCCTTTGTTCGTTCATCGCGATACCGGCGCGCAGCAGCAGCGCCTGTTCGTCCCGGGCATCCTGGGCCAGCATCTGGTCGATCAGGGGCTTTGCGGCCGCCTTGTCATTTCGTCCAAGGTGGTACGACGCATAGGCGCCTCGCGCCCGCACACCCGCGGGCTTGTCGCCGGCATCGGCGATGACTTCCTTCCAGAGCGCGATCGCCGCCGCATCGTTCTTCTGCTGCAGGCGCACGCCTGCGAGCTGCAGCTTGAGGTCGTACGCGCTCGGGTCCGCCTTCACAAACTTCTCGAGCTCGAGCGCGGCCGAATCGATGCCCTTGGTGCCGGCCAGGAAGCGCACCAGTTCCAATGCAGGTTGGACCGCTTTGGGCTGCGCCGCAACCACGGTGCGATATTCAGCTTCGGCTTTGTCCAGCTGCTTGTGTTTGACGTAGAACGAAGCAAGCAAGTAGCGATAGTCCGCGTTCTCGGGGAACATGGTGACCAGCTTGCGCAGGACTTCCTCGGCCTTGTCCGCCTTGTCAAGTTTTTCCAGCGCCTGCACCTTGAGGATCTGCAGCGACACGTTGCGCTCGTTGCTCTCCAGGGCTTTGTCGAGGAACGCAATGGAGCGCTCGGCGTCACCGGCTTGCAGCCGCTCCGATGCCAGAACCAGCAGCGATTCGATGTGGCGTGGGTCCTTGGCAAGTGCCTGGTTCGCAAGGTTGATGGCTGCCGGGAGGTCGTTCAGTTTCAGGAACACCGCGGCCCGTAGCCCGAGGACGTCCGGGCTGTCCGGCTTCAGTTTGAGCGTCGTGTCGCTCGTTTCGAGCGCCTTGTCCAACTGGGCCGATGCCAGCTGCAGTTTGCCCAGGTGAACATGCGCATCGAGGTGGGTGGGTTCAAGCTCGACCACCTTCAACCACGTGGCATACGCAGCCTGCCAATCCTGCGAACGCTCCGCCACGAGTGCAAGGCCGTAGATCGCCGGCACCGCGGAGGGATTGATCTGCAGCGCGTTCTGGAATTCCAGCCGCGCCTTGGCTACTTCCCCCTTTTGCAGCAGCTCGTGACCGCGCTTGTTGAAACTGGCCACCTTCGCCTCGGGCGTGGAGCAGCCCGCGAGGGTCAGCGCTCCTGCCAGCAGAAGGAGCGCGCAAATCTTCCTGTTCATGGACTTCATCCTGTGTGCCGCAACGCGGGCCGACGATCGACGGGAGGGGACGCGAACGGCGGTTAGCGGGCCGCGTACTGGGAGGCCCCTTGCATCCGGTCGAGACTGCCCACGGCCTGGGCGCGGTTCAACACGTCCAGCTTCTTGTAGATGCGGCGCATGTGGTTCTTCACCGTGAAGGTGCTCAGGTGAAGGATCATGGCGATCTCGGAGTTGGTCTTCCCCATGCGGACCCACTGCATGATCTCGAGTTCGCGCGCGCTCAGCGCGCTGCCGCGCTCCCCAGCTGCGGCATCGCCCCAGGTGCTCTCGCCGAAGCCGGTGTCGGCAAAGCCGCTGTTGGATGACGCATCGGTGAAAGGGCAATCGCCAAAGCTGCTGCTCGCGAATTCATCATCTTCCGCCGACTGTTCCTCCACCACATGCTTCTGGCCGCGATCGGGAAGCTGACGGAAGCCGGTGTCGATGAAAGGGAGCGCCACGCGGCACAACTGCCGCGAGAACGGGCTGCCCAGTTCCGCGGAGCCGAGGAACAGGTAAATGCAGTCGTAACGGCTCCGATGGTCCTTGATCCCGTGCACCAGCGCGCAACGCGAGAGCGATGCGAGCGTGGGGCAGCCCGTGGGCAGGTCCTTGCCCTCGATGACCAGGGGTTGCTGGTCGGATGCCAGCCACCTCTGGAACAGCGTGGCCATCAGCGGGATCACGACGTTCTTGGGCATGGAATGCGCGGACAGGTCCGGACTCCTGGTGATCACGTCGTACGCGAGCACACCGGCCTTGAAATCGCCCCATGCGGCGATCACTGCGTCGTGCGGCAGGTACTTGTGCATCTCCACCTGCAGCCAGCGCGACCAGCCAAGCTGGCTGCGGGCCGCCAGGGCACCCTGGAACAGGGACAGCAGCGAGTCGGCCTCCCGGACGATCGATCCATCTTCGAGTGCGGCACTGGACATCGGAACTCCCTTCGTTATCAGACTTCTTCTCACTGTCCATTTCGCTCCGACGATCGGGCAAATGGACAGGAAGGAAGGCGATTCTTAGGGAGTCGGCCTATTGCGTCATCACTCGTTTGCATGATGGAGGGTCCGCCGAATGGCGTAGACCCCCCATTTTGGAGGCTTTCAACGCGACAGTGCCGTGCGCCTCGCGGCACACGGCACTGCGCTTGTCAGGCCTCTTCGGTCGCGACGCTCAGGCGGCGGTCGGGGTGCCAGCCTGGCTGCCGCCCGCGAACTTGCGGCGCAGGCCGAACACGCCGAGGGCGCTCAAGAACAGCCAAGCGGCACCAGGAAGCGGCACTACGTTGGTGGAATAGGCGCGGAAGTTGCTCAAGCCTCCAATGGTGCTGTTGGCGAGGGTGATCGTCGCGGTTTGGACGCCAGTTAGGAAGTGCAAGAACAACTCACTTCCACCGAAGTGGACCGCGAGATAGTCAAAAGTCTGCGTGCCGGCGGGGTCGACAGTAAAGGTCGTACCGCCGCTGAGAGTGGCATCCGCGACGAGTTTGGTGTCGAGGTTACTCGGGGTGCCCGTGAACACAGCTTCCATCGCGTTTCCAACGGTGGTCGCGTCTTGCGGATTCGGGTCGTTTACGAGAAACACCCACTCGCCTGCAGTGCTGGGGCTCGTGCCAACCGTGACCGATGCCGTTCCGATGTTAGGTTGGGTGGTGTCACTCACCGAGAAAGTCGTAGGTGTGCTAGCAAAGGTTCCGCCCTGGTTAGGGGCAACGAAAATTGGCGCGGCCTGCGCCACGCCGGCGAGCCCGAGGGCAAGCGCGATCGCTGTGGACCGGAATAGGGAAGTGTTCATGTGGGGCCGACCTTTACGTGTTGAGGGAGGGGATTCAACGTAAAAGGAGTCTATCCAGACGCGTAACAAAACCAATAGCTCCAAGGAACCTAATCGGTCATCCGTTCCCTCTGGACCGGAGCAAAAAGGGGGGTGTGTGTCGAGCTGCCGAGCTCGACCGCTCCGGCGTTCAGCCGTTGCCCATCACCTGCAGGAGCACGTCGCCTTCCTTGGCCCAGAGGAAATAAGGTCTGCGCGCGGGAATGGTCCAGGTCCGGCCCGGAGGGATGGGCATGACCACCTGCTCGTTGAACTTGTCGCCGTAGCCAACGTACAGCGTCCCGGAGAGCACCATGCCCACGCGATCCTCTGCATGCCGTCCAGGCGCCTGCCTGAATCCCGCAGGGATCTTGGTGCGTGTCACATACATGATCCGCTACGTCCTATCTGCCAAAAGAGAGAAACAAGTCTGGCAGAAATGGTAACGGATTGCTAGGGGTGGAATCGCGCAAATGCACCATGCATTGCGGCTTTGCGCCAAGTGGTCAGCTCGACCGAAGAAGCTCCCCGTCGTCCTGTCCCGAGGCGTCGAACGCGCTGGCGCTGAAGGAGGCGATCAACTCCTTCTGCGTGTGGTGGCCGGTTTTCCCCAGGATGGAGGTGATCTGGCTGCGGACGGTGTTGACGGAAGCACCGCGCCCCCGCGCGATGACCTTGGCCGTCTGGCCGAGGAGCAGGCTTGCCAGGACCTCGAGTTCCGCCTTGGTGAGCGGCCGCGAGGACGGCAAGGTGCGTGTCTGCGTCGCGGCGCCCGCGAATTTTTCGAAGTACGCAAACATCAGGTGCCGCGGCGTCGCGTCGGCCAGGCTGTTCACCGAAGCAACCGGGACGATGTGCACCTTCCATTGGTTGCCGGTCGGCGCGTTGGCCAGCAAGGACTGGGAGGCGGCCGTCGCGTGGCCTTCCAGGAGCGCCTGGCGCCAGGAGCCCTGGAGGAAGGGATCATCGAAAACGACCCGACCGCTGCGCACCGACCCCGACAAGGCTTCGAGCACCTTGCCGAAGGCATCGTTGCGCTCGATGCAGCGCGCGGCGTCGTCCGTGAGAAGGCAAGGCGTCGGGAACAGCCTCGCGAGCTGCGCAGCGACCGACGTCGTGGGCAGCGGTGCGATCAGCTTTTCCGCGAGGTCGACGGCAGCGTGCAGATGCGGGACCAGCAACTGCAGCCAGGACATCTCGTCCACGTCGAAAGGGGAGCCTTTGCGGACGACCACGACGGCATCCACCTGGTTCGCGGTCTTGCGCAGCACGGCGCACACGCCGTACTCGGTGTTGGTGGTCGCCAGAACCTGGGCAAGCCAGCGATGCGGTGTACCGGCGTCGAAGGCATGAACGGATTCGGCGGCGAGGTCGCACTGGGCCGCCGGCAGGCTCTTCAGCAGTTGGGCGTCGGATGCGGCCAGGAAGTCGCACAGCGCCGCCAAGGCTGTACCCAGGCCCTGCGCGTTCTTCGCACCCTCGAGAAGCTTGCACAGGATGTCTGAAAGCTGGTGATCTGCTTTCGACGGACCGAGCATGGGACCAGTTCTCCCGAAAGTGATGGACTGAGCAGTCCGCGAGTATCCAACGATGCCTGCCGAGCAGGGCGAGTTTGTAACTACAAGAATCTAAGTTCGACGGGGACGGTGGGACCGGTAACCGTTCGTTTCAGTGCCGATCATATGCGCGCGGTCGGGGTTTTGCCAACCTGAGCCGTGGGCGAGGGCGCGGGCGAACAGCGGAGCCATCGCGTCGCGAACGAGGCGGCTACGGAATGATGAGCTGACCCGCCTCGCGACGCCTCCTCCCGTGCGGGTGGCCGGAATCCCCCTCAGCCCAGCAGGTCATCTGCCAGGTCGGACGCCTTTTCCGCGCCGGCTCGCACGTTGCGGATGTGCCGCTGCGTTTCGACGGGAAGCTGCGCCGTGTTCACGCCATCCCACCGATTGCGACCCTTGATGGACAGGTTGTAGAAGATCGACACGCCTTCACGGATCTTCATGGCGCGCTCCTCCGGCGTGAGCCGCAGGCGCGCGATCCTGTCTTCGGCCCACTCGGCCCCGTGCTTCATGTGGATGGCGGCCGCGTAGACGGCTTGCACCGGGTCGTTGGGGTCCTTCAGGCCCAGGCCTCGTGCCGTGCCAGGCTCGAATTGCGCAAGGCCGGTGCTGGCCACGCCATTCCTGCCCATGCCCTCCCGCGGAATCCACGACGTCTCTGCATCGATCAGGCCATAGACGTCCTCGAAGCCCAGGCCGACTTTTTGCAGGCCGGCGCGCTCCGCCGCCGCTTGGGCCAACAGCAGGCGGGAAGATTCATCGAGGGTCTGCACCGTCTTGCCGCCATAGCGAACGGTCTCGAACTTGATCTTCGCGCGCAGCGCTTCTTCCGAAGTGAACTTCAGCGCAGCGACAGCGACCGGTGTCGCCAGCTGGATGGCAGGCACCGCGGACTTGCCGGCTGCTCCCACGGCGGCCACCGCGGCCGCTGCCGTGGTCGCCTTCGCAGTTGCCGCAACGGCATCGACACGAGCACTAACAGTGGGCGGCACCGAAGGAACCATCTGGCTCGACAGGCCCCCGACCACACCGAAGACGGCGAAGAGGGAGAAGGCGCGGAAGGTGGAGGCTTTCGTGAACTGCATCAGTGTGGAATCGCTTACGGTCTTGTAGGAGGCCACTGATGGACCTGTAGGAGCGCGTGGAGTTCGAAGCTCGTGCAGGGACTTTTCCAGCGTTAAGCTGTCCGCGTCATGAGAATCCTGCTGGTGGAAGACGACGCCATGATCGGAAAGGCCGTGCTCGACGTGCTGCGTTCCGAGAATTACGCGGTCGATTGGGTGCGCGATGGGTCGGCCGCAGATGGGGCGCTGGTTGCGGAGCGCTACGATCTGGTGCTGCTGGACTTGGGCTTGCCCAAGGCTGACGGCCTGACCGTGCTCCGCGGCCTGCGCGCGCGCAGGGACGTCGTGCCGGTCCTGATCGCGACGGCCCGCGATGCCGTCGGCGATCGGGTTGCCGGCCTGGACGCCGGGGCCGACGACTACATCGTGAAGCCCTACGACACGGATGAACTGCTGGCGCGTGTGCGGGCGCTGTTGCGGCGGAGTGCAGGGCGAGGCGAACCCGTGATCCAGCACCGCGGGGTGGAGTTGAACCCTGCGACGAGGGAGGCCACGATGCAGGGAGCACCGCTGAGCCTTTCCCCGCGCGAATGGGCATTGCTCGAGCCGATGCTGCAACGTCCGGGGGTGGTCTTTTCGAAGGCGCAACTCGAACAGAAGCTCTACAGCTGGAAGGACGAGGTCAGCAGCAACGCGGTGGAGGTCTACGTGCACGGTCTTCGCAAGAAGCTGGGGGCGGACTTCATCCATACCGTGCGCGGCCTCGGGTACGTGGTGCCCCGAGAATGAGCAAGGCGAAGGAGCGATCCACACCCTGGTCGCTGCGCCGCCGGTTGCTGTCGCTGGTGCTTGCCGCCATCGGCGTCATCACGCTGTTGCAAGCCGGCACCGCGTACCGCTCGGCTCTCGGTGAAGCGGACCGCATGTTCGATTACCACCTCGAGGAGGTGGCGCGATCGGTGCACGGCGGCGTGCCGTTCACTCCCGGCGATGACGTTTCGGACTACTCCGTGCAGGTGTGGGGCCCGGACGGCACGGCGCTGTATCGTTCCAATGGGCGCGAGCTTCCTTCCCAAGCGGTGTTGGGCTTCTCGGACTCGCGCGTGAACGGCGTGCGCCTGCGCGTGTACACGCTGCAGACACCGGAGCACACCATCCAGATCGCGCAGGACCTCGATGCGCGCGAGGCGAGGGCACGAGTGCTCGCGCTCAATGCCGTGATGCCCGTGCTGCTGCTGGCGCCGCTGCTGATGCTGGCGGTAGGCGCCGTCATCGGCGGGTCGCTCGCGCCGCTGACCCGCATGCGCAAGCWGGTGGCGACGCGCGCGGCGCACGACCTGTCGCCGCTCAGTGCGAACGGCGTGCCCGAGGAAGTGCGGCCGCTGGTGCAGGAACTCAATGCACTGTTCGCGCGTGTTCGCGGCACCTTCGAGGCCCAGCAGCATTTCGTTGCCGATGCAGCGCACGAACTCCGGTCCCCGCTGACCGCGCTGAAGCTGCAGTTGCAGGCGGCGGAGCGCGCGCATGACGACACGCAACGGCAGCATGCCGTGCACGAACTCCGTGCGGGCATCGAACGCTCCATCTCGCTGGTGGAGCAACTGCTGGCGCTCGCGCGGCAGGAAGACCCGGCCTCGGCAGTGCGGGAAACGGTCGATCTGGAGGAACTCGCGCGACACGCGGTCTCCGAGGTCCTGCCCACGGCGCAAGCCAAGCACCTGGACCTGGGGCTCGCGACCAGCGAGCCGTTGAAGGTCACCAGCAGCCGCGAACCGCTGCACCTCATCCTGCGCAACCTGCTGGACAACGCGATCAAGTACACGCCCGCCGCTGGGCGCATCGACATTGCGCTGGGGCGCGACAAGGATGTGGCGTGGCTGGCCGTCGAGGACAGCGGTGCCGGCATTCCGGAAGCGGAACGTGATCGCGTGTTCGACCGCTTCTATCGGCTTCCGGGCACCGACGCCCCGGGCAGCGGCTTGGGCCTGGCGATCGTGAAGACCGTGGCCGAGCGCCTGGGCGCGCAGGTCAACCTCGGCCGCTCCGCCACGCTCGGTGGGCTGAGGGTGGAGGTGCGCTTTCCTTCGTCGGATCGGGCACCTTAAGCTTGTTCTAAGGCTGCGGCCTCAGATTGGGGGGGTCACTCCCATGAGGAAGCCTTCCATGAAGAACTTGAGCCTGAAGTCCGCCCCCCTGGTCCTTGCCTTGCTGGGCGCCGGCATCGTGGGCGGAGCCGCCGTCGAAGTCCTGCACCAGGCGCCGGCGCCGGCGCACGCGGCGGTCCTGCCTCCCATTCCCGCGGCCACCGTGCAGTCGCCCGCACCGGGCGGTGGCAGCGTCGTGATGCCGGACTTCCCGCTGATCACGCAGCGCTACGGTCCGGCCGTGGTGAACATCAGCGTGGTCGGCCGCGCGCAAGCGACGCCCGACATGAGCGATCCGCTCGAATTCTTCCGCCAGTTCCAGCGCCGGGGCGCGCCCCAGCGCAACGTGCCCGTCCGCGGGATGGGCTCCGGGTTCATCGTCGGGGCCGACGGCATCATCCTCACCAATGCGCACGTGGTGAAGGACGCCACCGAGGTGATGGTCAAGCTCACGGATCGCCGCGAGTTCAAGGCGAAGGTGCTGGGCAGCGATCCCAAGACCGATGTCGCCGTGCTGAAGATCAACGCCAGCAACCTGCCGGTGGTCACGCTGGGCACGAGCGAGAGCCTGCGCGTCGGCGAATGGGTGCTGGCCATCGGCGCGCCCTTCGGCTTCGAAAACACGGTGACGGCGGGGGTGGTGAGTGCCAAGGGCCGTTCGCTGCCGGACGACAGCGCCGTGCCGTTCATACAGACCGACGTGGCGGTGAACCCGGGCAACTCGGGCGGCCCGCTGTTCAATGCGCGCGGGGAGGTCGTGGGCATCAACTCGCAGATCTACAGCCAGTCCGGCGGTTACCAGGGCGTGTCCTTCGCCATCCCGATCGACCTGGCCGCCAAGATCAAGGACCAGATCGTCGCGCACGGCAAGGTGGAGCACGCCAAGCTGGGTGTGTCCGTGCAGGAAGTGAACCAGACCCTGGCGGACTCCTTCGGACTGGAGCGGCCCGAAGGCGCGCTGGTCGCGAACGTGGAGAAGGGCAGTGCCGCCGACCGCGCGGGGCTCCAGCCGGGCGACGTGATCCGCGCCGCCAACGGCAAGACCATCGTGGCATCGGGTGACCTGCCGGCCATCGTGGGCCTGTCGCAACCGGGCGAGAAACTCGCTCTGGACGTGTGGCGCCAGGGCAAGTCCCTGAAGCTGAGCGCCGAACTCACCCGCAGCAGCGACAAGGTGGCGGCGGCCGCGCCGGGTGCCAATGCCGAGGGCGGCCGGATCGGGCTGGCCCTGCGCTCCCTGGATGCCCAGGAACGCAAGGAAACGGGCTTGCGCAGCGGTGTGCTGGTCGAGGACGTCGGTGGGCCGGCCGAAGCGGCGGGCGTGGAGGCGGGGGACATCGTGCTGGCCGTCAACGGCACTCCCGTGACCACGGTGGACCAGGTCCGGGCGGCGGTCGCCAAGTCGCAGAAGTCCGTGGCGCTGCTGATCCAGCGCGGCGACGAGAAGATCTTCGTGCCGATCCGCCTCGGCTAAGAGACTCAGCGCTGGCCCAGGGCCAGCGCGAGGGGCGCGAACTTGTCGGCGCCGACGGCGTCGCGGATCTTGGCGGACAGTGCCACCAGGTCCTCGTAGCCGGCTGCCGCCTCGACCGCCAGGTTCAGGCGAAAGCCCCGCAACCCCAGTCCTGCGGTGAGCCGCGATGCAATGGGATACGCCACGGCATAGCGCTGCTGCGGCGAGGCCGGCTTCGCCATCGGCATGGCTGCAAGCGGTGCCGGGATGGTGGCGGCGTCCGAGCTCGATTGCGTGACCAAATCGAGATCGAACAGCCGTTCGATGTCTTCGGGTGTCGCGCCCGCGGCAAGCACCGCGGCGAGACTGCGCTTTCCGTCGATCAGGATCAGCGCCGTGCGCTGGCGCGGGGTCAGGTCCGCGGCGGACCGGTCCTTCAGAACCTGGAGGCCGGCCGGCGTCTTGGCTGGAATCATCTGGGCTCCCCCTGGCGGCTGGCTGCCGCACTAGCAACGCCAGTGTCGAGCCGGCCCCGGCGCCGGCGCATGCGGGGAGTCCCTTGAAAGGTTTAAGGCAATTCCTTCAGCTTCGCTGGGTGGGTTTCGCCGCGTCGAAGGTATGGCGTACCCGAGTGGGCTTGCGTTCCTCGTCGTCTTTCTTCGCGGCAACCGCCGTCTTGCCCTTGGCCTTCTTGCCGGCCAGCTTGGAGCCGGTGGCCGGGTTGTCGATGTCCTTCTTCTTCGCCTCGCGCGTCGCTTCGGGATCCGCGTTCTTGCGTTTCCCCGCGGTGGTCGCCTCCTTGGCGGCGCCGCCCTTGCCTTTCTTGGCGCGATCCTTTTTCGCTACGACCGTCTCGCCCCTCGCGCCCGCCTTGTCGCTTTTCTTCGCGGCGAGCTTGCGCTCCGGTTCGGCCGCTGCCGGCTTGGCCCGGGCAAAAGTGTCGGGCAAACCCCGTTGCGCCACCACCCACCGCCGCATGCGCTCGGCGTCGGCGAGGCGGGCATTGTTGTTGTCCGCATCGAGCAGCACCATGATCAGGTCGTGCCCGCCGAGCTTGGTCAGCATGGTCAAGCAGCGCCCCGCTTCGACGATGTAGCCGGTCTTCTGGAAGCCGATCTCCCATCGGCCACTGTCGCTGCGGACGAGACGGTTCGAGTTGCGGTACTGCAGCGTGCGTTTGCCCAGCGTGGCCAGATGCGTGGGCGTGGTGGAGAAATCGGCCAGCACCGGATTCTTGGCGGCGGCGCCGACCAGGACGGCGAGGTCGCGCGCGGTGGACTGGTTGCGGTTCGACAGGCCAGTGGGATCCACGTACGTCGTGTTCTGCATTCCCAGTGCCTTGGCCCTGGCGTTCATCGCCTCCACCAGCTTCTGCAGGCCGCCGGGATAGCTGCGCCCCAGTGCATGCGCCGCGCGATTCTCACTGGACATCAGCGCCAGGTGCAGCGCTTCTTCGCGGGTGAGCGTGGTGCCGACCTTCAGCCGGGAGCGGCTGTGGCGCTCGGTGTCCACGTCTTCCTCGGTGATCGTCAGCACGTCGTCCATCGGCTGCCTGGCTTCCGCCACGAGCAGGGCCGTCATCATCTTGGTGAGCGAGGCGATCGGCAGCACGGCCTGGTCGTTCTTCTTCACCAGCACTTCACCGGTGTTCTGGTCGACCAGCAATGCGGCGCTGGAGTTCAGACGGAGCGGATCCGGCGTGCGGTTCAGCCCGGCCGCCCTCGCGAACGACAGGGTCGGACCCGCGGGAGAGGCGGCCGCCGGACCGTGATCGGTTTCCGACTCTTCCGCCGGCACCACCTCGGCTCCCGGGGGAGCAGGCGGGGCGGCTGGCTCCGGCTCGACACCACCACTTGCAGGTGCGGGCGCTGGCGCAGCCGGGGACGCCGGTGCCGGCGCAGGGACCGCTGCCACGGTGGTTTCCGGCGGGGCTGCGAGCCTGTGCCGGTAGATGACGGGCGCCAGCGAGCCGGCGGCGACGAGCGCGACGGCGAGCGCCGCGAGGCTGAAAGTTTTCTTGATGGAAGATCGCATGCGGTGCGTGTCCTTCCGCGCAACTCTACCCACGAAGGCGCGGACTCGCCGGAGCAAAGGGACGAAGCTTGTGTAGTCCGCAGGCCATGGTACATGCCTGCCGCTAACATCGACGGATTGTCCCTTGCACGCGCGCTGCCGCGTCCACTGCCCATTCCTGCCACCGGTTCCCCATTGCGCCTGATCCTGTTGCTGGCGGTCGGCCATGCCAGCTTCGGCGGCGCCCGCCTCGCCATCGCGCTGCAGGCCCTGCAGCTGCAGGCGACGCCCTTCACGGTGGGCCTGCTGATGAGCCTGCTCATGCTGGTGCCGACTTTCGTTGCCGTCCCGGTGGGGCGCTGGGTGGACCGTGGCGGCTACCGGAAACCAACGGCGCTGGCGCTGGCCGGCATCGTGACGGGACAGATCATTGCCGCGCTGTTGCCGACTCTTGTCGGATTGGCCGTGTGCAGCGTGCTGGTCGGCACTTCGTTCATGCTCGCCCACGTCGCGGTGAACAACGCCATCGGCCACCTCGCGGGTGCCGGTGGCCGCACCCGCGCTTTCGGCCTGATGGCAGTGGGCTTTTCGTTGTCCGCATTGGCAGGTCCCATGATCGCCGGCGCGGCCATTGACGGAGTGGGGTTCCGGTGGGCATTCGTGCTGCTGGGGGTCCTGCCGCTGGGCGCCTCCGCTCTGTTGCTGGACGCCCCTGCCATGACGCACCACGCCGATGCTCCGCAGGTGAAGACTCAGGGCGTCAGGGATCTGCTGCGGCTGCCACGGCTGCGCGCGGTGCTGGTGGTCAGCGCGCTCATCTCTTCCGGCTGGGACCTGTTCACCTTCCTTGTTCCCCTGCACGGGGCGCAGAACGGGTTGTCGGCCACCGCCATCGGCCTGGTGGCCGGGGCGTTCGGCGTAGGCAGCGCAACGGTGCGCCTGGCCTTGCCGTGGATCTCGCGCCGGGTGCCCGAATGGAAGCTGTTGGGCGCCGCGCTCGCGCTTTCCGGGATGGGCTACTTCCTGTTCCCCTTCTGCACCAGCGTCGGTTCGATGCTGCCGCTTGCGCTCGTGCTCGGCGTGGTGCTCGGCTGCGGCCAGCCCGTGGTGATGAGCCTCCTGCACGTCGTGGCGCCGCCCGAGCGCACCGGCGAGGCAGTGGGCCTGAGGGCGGCGATCACCAGCCTGGGACAGACCGTGCTGCCGCTCGCCTTCGGTGGCTTCGGCACCGCATTGGGGATGCAGCCGCTGTTCTGGGCCGCCGCGCTGATTCTTGGCGTGGGTGGCGGCTACGCCGCGCGCAGGCCGCGCCTGCACTAGGCAGTCCCCATTGCGCACGCGCCTGGGCTGTGCCAGATTGCCGGCTCCACAGGAGACCGCATGCTTTTTCCCACGACCATCGTCGGCAGCTATCCCCAGCCCGAGTGGCTGATCGACCGGGCCAAGCTCGCCGGCCGTTTCCCCCCGCGGGTGCGGGCGAAGGAGCTGTGGCGGCTGCAGGAGCCCTGGCTCTCGCAGGCGCAGGACGACGCAACGCTGCTCGCGATCCGGGCGCAGGAGGATGCGGGCCTGGACATCGTTTCCGACGGCGAGATCCGGCGCGAGAGCTATTCGAATCGCTTCGCCACGGCGCTGGAGGGAGTCGACCTGGACAACCCCGGCTCCGCCCTGGACCGCTCCGGCCACCCCAATCCCGTGCCGCGCATCGTCGGCCGCATCCGGCGGATGCGACCGGTGGAAGTGGAAGACCTGAAGTTCCTCAAGGCGAACACCCGGCGCATGACCAAGATCACCGTGCCCGGCCCGTTCACGATGCTGCAGCAGGCCCAGAACGACTTCTACGAGAGCGAGGAAGCGGCGGCCATGGACTATGCCGAGGCGGTGAACGCGGAGATCAAGGACCTGTTCGCGGCCGGTGCCGACGTCGTCCAGATCGACGAGCCCTACATGCAGGCGCGCCCGGAGAAGGCGCGCCAATACGGCCTGCAGGCGCTCAACCGGGCGCTCGAAGGCGTGCAGGGCACGACCTGCGTCCACATCTGTTTCGGCTATGCCGCCGTCATCCACCAGCGGCCGAGCGGTTACTCGTTCCTTCCCGAGCTGGCCGGTTGCCGATGCCGCCAGGTGTCGATCGAAACTGCACAGTCGCACCTGGACACCCGCGTGCTGCGCGAACTCGGCGGCAAGCAGGTGCTGGTGGGCTGCCTCGACCTGAACGACCTGCAGGTGGAAACTCCGCGGTTGGTCGCCGACCGGATCCGGCGCGCGCTCGAACACATCAAGCCCGAGCAGGTCGTCCTGGCTCCGGACTGCGGCATGAAGTACCTGCCGCGGGACGTGGCCCAGGGCAAGCTCGTGTCCATGGTCGAGGCGGCGAAACAGCTGCGGCAGGAGTTCGCCGCGGCTTGAGCGGAGCCGATCTGCGGCGTTCTTCGGGGACAATCGGCGCATGCAAACGCTTGTCCGTTACCTGCCGGGCAACGCCCCCCTGGTGCTCGATTCGCCGCACAGCGGCGTGGACTACCCGAAGGACTTCCGCAGCGCGCTCTCGCTGGACGTGTTGCGTCGGGCCGAGGACACGCACGTCGAGAAGCTGTACGACTTCGCACCTGGGCTGGGCGTTGCGTGGGTGGAGGCGCTCTTTCCCCGCAGCTACCTCGATGCCAATCGCGATCTGACGGAGCTCGATGTCGAGCTGCTGGAGGATGCCTGGCCCGGGCCCCTGTCCCCCGATCCCGCCGTGCTGTCCAAGGTGCGGCTGGGCAAGGGCCTGATCTGGCGCTGCACCGACGAAGGCCTGGACCTGTACGACCGCAAGCTCACGGCGGCCGAGGTGCGCCAGCGCATCGAGCGATGCTGGCGTCCCTACCACACGGCCGTCGCAGAGGCGATCGCCAACGCCCACGCGCGCCACGGCTACAGCATCCATCTCAACTGCCATTCCATGCCGGCGGTTGCGGCCAGCCATGCCACCGAGTTCCCCGGCCTCGTGCACGCTGACTTCGTGATCGGCGACCGGGACGGCAGCACGGCGAATCCGGCCCTGTCCCTCCTGGTTTGCGAAGTGCTGCGGGGCTTCGGCTACGACGTCGCCTACAACCATCCCTACAAGGGCGTGGAACTGGTCCGCCGCTATGGCGACCCGCAGGCGCAGCGGCACAGCATCCAGGTGGAGATCAACCGCAAGCTGTACATGGACGAACACACGCTGGAGCCGCACCACGGGTTCGCCACCTTGCGTGGGCAACTGCGCCAGCTGGTGGAGCAACTCCTCGCGACCGACCCACGGAAGCTCGGCTGATGGATCGGGTCGGGGCCGTGGTGATCGGGGCGGGGGTCGTCGGCCTGGCTGTCGCACGCGCGCTCGCGCAGGCGGGCCGCGAGACCATCGTCGTCGAAGCGCAGCCGGGCATCGGCCAGGGCGTGAGCTCGCGCAACAGCGAGGTGATCCATGCGGGGCTTTACTACACCCCCGGATCGCTCAAGGCGAAGCTTTGCGTGCGCGGCAAGGAACTGCTCTACGCGCTGTGCGCTTCGCATGGGGTGGACCATCGTCGCTGCGGCAAGCTCACGGTGGCGAACACGGAACGGGAAGTGCAGGCCTTGCGCGGTCTTCAGGACCGGGCAGCCGCCAACGGCGTGCCGGTGGATTTCCTGGAGGGCGCCCAGGCGCGGTCGCTCGAACCGGCCCTGCGATGCATCGCTGCGCTGCACTCGCCCAGCACGGGCATCGTCGACAGCCATGGCTTCATGCTGGCGCTGCAGGGCGACCTGGAGCACTCAGGCGGGATGGTGGCCCTGGGAACGCAGGCCGTCGGCGCAACACTTTCGACCCATGCGGGCGATCCGCACGTGCTGCGCTTCGCCGACGGCGGAGAGCTCGCCTGCGACCTGCTGGTGAACGCGGCGTCGCTGCACGCCTGCGGACTCGCGCGCCGGTTCGAAGGACTGGATCCCCGGTTCGTTCCGCGCGAGTGGTTCGCCAAGGGCAATTACTACGCGCTCGCGGGTCGCTCTCCCTTCCGCCATCTGATCTATCCGGCGCCTGCGGATGCGTGGCTCGGCGTGCACCTGACCCTGGACCTGGGCGGACAGGCCAAGTTCGGCCCCGACCTCGAGTGGCTGGACGTCGGCACCCCGGAGGACATCGACTACCGGGTGGATCCCGCGCGCGCGGATGGGTTCTACGCGGAGGTGCGGCGCTACTGGCCCGGGCTGCCCGACGGCGTGCTGGCGCCCAGCTACAGCGGCGTCCGGCCCAAGATCCACGGTCCCCACGAAAACGCGGCGGACTTCCGGGTGGACGCCCCGCGCCTGCATGGCGTGCCGGGGATGCTCAATCTCTTCGGCATCGAATCGCCCGGCTTGACCAGCGCGATGGCGATCGGCGAACTGGCCGTTTCCGAACTGCTGGCCTGAAGTCGATCTTCAGGCCCCGGCGGTGGCGCGTTGCGCGCGGAAAGCACGCGCGATTTCGTCAACCAGGGCAGGGCCCTTGTAGATGAGCCCGGTGTAGATCTGCACCACATCGGCTCCCGCCTGCAGCTTGGACAGCGCGTCGTTCGCGCTCAGCACGCCACCCACGCCGATGATGGGATAGCCGCGGCCCAGCGTGGCGCGCAGCTGCGCGATGACGCGGTTGCTGGCGTCCAGCACCGGACCGCCGCTCAGGCCCCCGGCTTCCTCGGCGTGCTTCAAGCCCTTCACCTTGTCGCGCACGATGGTGGTGTTGGTCGCGATCACGCCATCCATCCCGTGGCGGCGCAGCGTGGCCGCGATCACCTCGACCTGGCCGTCGTCGAGGTCGGGCGCGATCTTCACGAAGATCGGCACGCGCCGGCCAAGCTGCGCCGCCAGTTCCTCGCGCCGCGCCGCGATGGCGGAAAGCAGCGCGTCCAGAGCGTCGTCGCTCTGCAGCGCGCGCAGGTTCTTGGTGTTGGGGCTGGAGATGTTCACCGTCACGTAGTCGGCGTGCGGATAGACACCGGCCAGGCAGGCGAGGTAATCCCCGGTCGCCTCCTCGATGGGCGTCGCCGCGTTCTTGCCGATGTTGAGCCCGAGCAGCCGTCCCTGCCGGCGAAAGCGCGAACGCTGCACGTTGGCGACGAAGGCATCCAATCCATCGTTGTTGAAACCCAGGCGGTTGATCAGTGCGTTGGCTTCCGGCAGGCGGAAGATGCGCGGCCGCGGATTGCCCGGCTGCGGCTTTGGCGTGACGGTGCCGACTTCGATGAAGCCGAAGCCCATGCCCCCCAGTGCGTCGATGCAGCGCGCGTTCTTGTCCAGCCCGGCCGCCAGGCCGAGGCGATTGGGAAAGCGCAGCCCGGCCAGCTCGATCGGGTCGGGCACGAAGCGGTTGCAGTACGCCCATTGCAGGGGCGTGCCCTGCAGCCGCGCCAGCGAGGCCAGCGTCAGCTCGTGCGCGGTTTCGGGGTCGAGGCCGAACAGGAAGGGACGGGCGAAGGCGTAGGGCAGGAGGGACATCCGATAATTCCGGCTTCTAGATCAAACCGGGGATTGTCGCGTGACGCAGGATGAACTCAAGACGCTGGTGGGGCAGGCAGCTTTGAAGTACGTGGTGCTCGGGGAGATCGTGGGGGTCGGCACCGGCTCCACCGTCAACAAGTTCATCGAGGCGTTGGGCACGATCAAGGACAAGGTCGCGGGGGCTGTGTCGAGTTCAGTCGCTTCGACCGAGCGGCTGCAGGCCCTCGGCATCCGCGTTTTCGACGCGAACGAGGTCGGCGAGCTGGCGGTCTACATCGACGGCGCGGACGAGATCGATGGCCGCGGCCACATGGTCAAGGGCGGCGGCGCGGCGCTCACGCGCGAGAAGATCGTCGCGGCGCAGTCGCGGCGCTTCGTCTGCATCGCCGACGAGTCCAAACGGGTGGAGGTGCTGGGCCGCTTTCCGCTCCCGGTGGAAGTGATCCCGATGGCGACGCAGCGCATCGTGCGCCAATTCCACAAGCTGGGCGGCGCCGCCAAGGTCCGCCTCAAGGACGGCCAGCCGCTCGAGACGGACAACGGGCAGCACATCCTCGACGTGACCGGCCTGCAGATCAGCGATCCCCTCGCTTTCGAGAGCGAGGTCAACCAGTGGCCGGGGGTGGTGACGGTGGGCGTGTTCGCCCACCAGAAGGCCCAGGTCTGCCTGCTTGCCACCGCGAGTGGCGTGCAGACCCTCGTCTACTAGGAACGGCCGCTCAGAAGCGGATTCCGGCGGGATTGGCCGGGCCGGGTTCGCTCGGCGCCGGTGCTTCCGCCTGCGGAACGGGCGCACGCGCGGCTGCGGGAGCAGCGGCAGCGGGCCGCGGTTGCTGCGCAGCCACCAGGGGCGTGGCTTCCGGGTTCCGGTAGCTCGCCGGCAGCTGCGAAGAGCGCGGATAGCCCGCGGCGTCCAGGTATTGCGACCATTCGACTTCGTTGAAACCGCGGATGTGCTGCGCGCCGATGGTCGCGAAGGGCATGCTGGTGCCGCCGGAGATGCGCTGCAGGGCCTGCACGTCGTCCTCGGTGACGATCGACTTCTCGGTGAAGGGAACGCCCCGGCGCATCAGGTAGCTGCGCGCGGTGAGGCAGGGCGAGCAATCCGCGCCGTTGTAGATCGTCACCGGAAAGCGGCCGGCTGCCTGGCGGACTTCGGCGGGCAGGCTGGCGGTGGAAGGTCCGCCGCCGCCGGCGACGGGAACGGCCTGCGTGGGCGTGGCCTTCGCGTCGGAGGGCGCACGATCGGAGAAAGTCACCTTTCCATCCGGCCCGACGATGCGATAAACCTGCGCGTTGACCGCGACACCTCCCAGGCTGGCGCAGGCCACGAAAGCGGCAAGCGCCGCGACACGGACGTTCGACATCGGCTGATCCCCCAATTGGACTTTGGGGACGATTCTCTCAGGCCATTCCCTGGTGGCGCAACAAGGCATCGAGGGTCGGTTCACGGCCCCGGAAGGCCTTGAACGACTCCATTGCCGGCCGGCTGCCACCGGCTTCCAGGATCGCCTCGCGGTATTTCCGGCCCGTCTTGACGCTGGGCAGGCCCTCCTGGTCCGCCGTTTCCTCGAAGGCGGCGTAAGCGTCGGCGCTGAGCACTTCGGCCCACTTGTAGCTGTAATAGCCCGCCGCGTAGCCACCGGCAAAGATGTGACTGAACGTGTGTGCCATGCGGTTGAAAGCGGGGGGATGCAGCACCGCCACCTCGTCGCGGACCTGTTGCAAAAGAGGCATGAAATCGGCCTCCGGATCGTGTTGCGAATGCAACAGCATGTCGAACAGGGCGAATTCGATCTGCCGCAGCGTGGCCAGGCCGCTCTGGAAATTCTTGGCCGCGATCATCTTGTCGAACAGCTCCCGCGGCAGCGGCTCGCCCGTGTCCACGTGCGCCGTCATGTGCTTCAGCACGCCCCATTCCCAGCAGAAGTTCTCCATGAACTGGCTGGGCAGCTCCACGGCATCCCATTCCACGCCACTGATGCCGGACACATCCCGCTCGTTCACCCGGGTGAGCATGTGGTGCAGCCCGTGGCCGGATTCGTGGAACAAGGTGATGACGTCGTCATGCGTGAGCAGCGGCGGCTTGCCGTCGACGCCCTCGGCGAAGTTGCACACGAGGTGGGCGATCGGCGTCTGCAGCTGACCGCTGTCGGGGCGCAGCCACCGTGCGCGCACGTCGTCCATCCAGGCGCCGCCGCGCTTGCCGGTGCGCGCGGAAGGATCGAGGTAGAACTGGCCGACGAGCGTGCCGCCGCGTTCGATCCGGTAGAACTCCACCGAAGGATTCCAGGCGGGCGCGTGGTCGCGGCGGATCTCGACCTCGAAGAGCGTCTCGACGATCTTGAACAGGCCGGCCAGCACCTTCGGCGCGGTGAAGTACTGCTTCACCTCCTGCTCGCTGAACGCGTAGCGCGCTTCCTTGAGCTTCTCGCCGATGTACGACCAGTCCCAGGCCTGCGGATCCTCGATGCCCAGTTCCTCCTGGGCGAAGGACCGCATGTCCTGCACGTCCTTTGCCGCGTAGGGGCGCGCGCGGTGCGCGAGGTCGCGCAGGAAGCGGATCACCTGGTCCGGCGATTCCGCCATCTTCGGCACGACCGACACCTCGGCGAAGCTGGCGTAGCCGAGGAGGCGGGCCTCTTCCTGCCGCAGCGCGAGGATTTCCCGCACCAGGGGCGTGTTGTCGAACTGCGGATCGCCCTGGTCGCTCGCACGCGTGACGTAGGCCCGGTACAGCCGCTCGCGCAAGGTGCGGTTGTGGCCGAACTGCATGACCGGCAGGTAGCTGGGCATCTTGAGCGTCAGCTTGTGGCCGCTCTTGCCTTCTGCTTGCGCGGCGGCACGCGCGGCCTGCACCACGTCGGGCGGCACGCCATCCAGTTCGTCCGCGGAGGCGTAGTACGCGAAGGCGTCGGTGGCGTCCAGCGCGTGCTCGCTGAACTTCTGGCTCAGTTCGGCCTGCCTTTCCTGGATCTGCGCGAAGCGCTCCTTGGCCGCGCCGGTGAGTTCGGCCCCGGACAGCAGGAAGTTGCGCAGCGCGTTCTTGTGGGCCTGCCGCTGTTCCGGCTGCAGCGTGGCCGGATCGATGGCCTTGTACTTCGCGTAGAGCTTCTCGTCGGCGCCCAGGCGGGTGAAGAATTCGGTGACCCGCGGCAGGGCCTCGTTGTAGGCGGCGCGCAGTTCGGGAGTGTCCGCCACGGCGTTCAGGTGGCCCACCATGCCCCAGGCGCGGCCCAGCCGCTCGGTGGCCACGTCCAGCACCTTGGCCATCGCGTTCCAGTCGGCGGGGAAGTCGGGCTGGGTGACCGCCGCCAGGGCCTGGTTCGCCTGGCCCAGCAGTTCATCCAGCGCGGGCGCCACGTGTTCCGGCCGGACCTGGTCGAAGAGGGGGAGGTCCTTGAAGTCGAGGAGGGGATTGCTCATGCCGCTCATTTTGCGGCAGCTTGCGACCCATCCAGGCCCGTGGGGCCTTCGAGAATCGCTATCGCCGCGATCAGGCCGCGGCGCGCTCCGCGGCTTCGATGGTGTTGACCAGCAGCATGGCGCGCGTCATGGGCCCCACGCCCCCGGGAACTGGCGTGATCCAGCCGGCCACTTCCTTCACCCCCTGGAAGTCGACGTCGCCGCAGAGCTTGCCCGCCTCGTCGCGGTTCATTCCCACGTCGATCACCACGGCGCCCGGCTTGACCATGTCGCGCGTCAGCACGTTGCGTTTGCCGACGGCGGCCACCACCACGTCGGCCTGCAGCGTGATGGCCTTCAGGTCCGCGGTCCGGCTGTGGCAGATCGTGACGGTGGCATCGCGGCCCAGCAGCATCAGGGCCATGGGCTTGCCGACGATGTTGCTGCGGCCGATGACGACCGCATGCTTGCCCTTCAGGTCGTAGCCGATCGCGTCCAGCATCTTCAGGCAGCCATAGGGCGTGCAGGGCCAGAAGCCGGGCTGGCCCACCATCAGCGCGCCGGCGCTGGCGACGTGGAAGCCGTCCACGTCCTTGGCGGGAGCGATGGTTTCGATCACCTTGTGGGTGTCCATGTGCTTGGGGATCGGCAACTGCACCAGGATGCCGTGCACGGCCGCATCGGCGTTCAGCGCCCGGATCCGCGCCAGCAGGTCGGCCTCCGTCATCGTGGCCGGGTAGCGTTCCAGCGTGGCTTTCAGGCCGGTCTGCTCGCTGTCGCCGACCTTGTGCTTCACGTACACCTGGCTGGCGGGATCTTCGCCCACCAGGAGGATGGCGAGATGAGGCTGGATGCCACGGGACTTGAGGGCCTGGGTGCGGCCGGCGACTTCGTCACGGACCCGCTTGGCCAGCGCGTTGCCGTCGATGAGGGATGCGGTCATGGGAGGAGGGGAGGAAAAACGCGCCCGGGCGGGCGCGTCGTGGGGAAGGATGCGGGCTTCAGGCCTTGGGTGGCGTCTGGCCCAGCGCGATCTTCAGCAGGTCCGCGACCGTGTTGGCGTTCAGCTTTTCCATGATGTTGGCGCGGTGCGCTTCCACCGTCTTGATGCTGATGCCCAGGTCGTCGGCGATCTGCTTGTTCAGGCGGCCGGCGACGATGCGTTCCAGCACCTGCGCTTCGCGCGAGGTCAGCTTGGACAACAGCGCATCGCGGCTGGCGGCGCTCTGGAATTCGGCAAAGGTGTCCTTGGCGCGCTCGAGCATGCGCTCGACCAGGCTCACCAGCTCGTCTTCCTTGAAAGGCTTCTGGATGAAATCCATCGCGCCCTTCTTCATCGTGTTCACCGCCATCGGTACGTCGCCGTGGCCGGTGATGAAGACGACGGGCAGGGGCGACTTGCGTTCGACCAGGCGGTCCTGCAGTTCCAGCCCGGTCATGCCGCCCATGCGGATGTCCACGATCAGGCAGGCAACCTCTCGCGGGTCGTAGCGCGCGAGGAAGGACTCGGCGGAGTCGAAGCAGCGGACGCGATAGTCCTTGCCTTCCAGCAGCCACTGCAGCGAATCACGCACGGCCTCGTCGTCGTCGACCACGTAGACGGTGCCCTTTTTCGGAATCAGGCTCATGCCGTTGTCACCCCCGCGTCCTTGCCCACTATCGGATTTGTAGCGCCCGAGACCGGTATCCAGAAGGAGAACCGGCAGCCGGAAACTTCGGCGCCATTGTAGATGTTCTCCGCCTGCATTCTTCCCTGGTGCGATTCCACGATGGAGCGGCACAGGTTCAGGCCGATGCCCATGCCGTCGGCCTTGGTGGAGAAGAAGGCCTCGTACAGGCGCTCCATCACTTCCGGGGCGAGGCCCTGGCCGGAATCCACCACGGAGAACTCGACCACCTGCTGGGCGTCCAGCTGCTTGGGCAGCACCCGCAGCTCCACGCTGCGGCGTCCCGGCGGCCGCTTGGCCTGTTCGATCGCTTCCGCGGCGTTGCGCAGCAGGTTCACCAGCACCTGCTCGATCAGGATCGGGTCCACCATCAGGTGCGGCAGGCGCGCGGCGACGTAGTGCGACATGCGCACGTTGCGGCGGCGCAGTTCGATCTCGGCGAGCTCCAGCGCTTCGCTGACCATCACGCTGACGTCGGACAGCGAACGGTTGGGTTCGCTGCGCTTCACGAAGGTGCGGATGCGCTGGATGATCTGGCCCGCCCGCTGCGCCTGGCGCGCCGTCTTGTCCAGGGCCGCCAGCACGTCGTCCTCGCTGATCTGCTTGCTGCGGATGCGCGACATCAGGCCGTTGCAGTAGTTGGAGATCGCGGTGAGCGGCTGGTTCAGCTCGTGCGCGACGCTGGAGGCCATTTCGCCCATGGTGATCAGGCGGCTGGAGGTCTGCGCGCGCTCGGCCTGCGCGGCCGCCTGCTCTTCCGCGTTGCGCCGCGAGGTGATGTCGGTGGCGATCACCATCTGCGCGAGGCGCCCGTCGACCCAGTTCAGGTAGCGGGACCGCACTTCCAGCCATTTGCCCAGTTCGGGCACGAAGATCTCCGCGTTCTCGGAGGTCGCGGCGGTGAGGCTGTTGGTGGGCAGGCCGACGAAGGAGTCCACGTCGTCCAGCGACTCGTCGCTGGGCCGGGGCGCTTCCGCCATGCCGGCCTGCGCGACCATCTGCAGGTGGCCGCCGGCGCGGCCGCCGAACCAGAGGCGGTACAGCTTGTTGGCGAACAGCAGTTCCTCGCTGCCCAGGGGCGCGACCGACACGGAGGCGTCCAGCGCTTCCAGCACGGTGGTGAAGCGTTCGTGCGAGGCCTGGAGTTGTTCGCGGATCCGCGTGGGCTCGGTGATGTCCGTCATGGACGTCATCCAGCCGGTCTGGTGGCCCTTGGGATCCACCAGCGGCGACACGTACAGGCGCGCATCGAACAGGCTGCCGTCCTTGCGCTTCACGCGCACCTGGAAGCCGCCCTGGATGGTGCGCCCGTGCAGTTCATCGTCCAGGCGGGCGGCGAGCAGTTCGCGGTCCTCGTCGGGCCAGTACGGGAAGGGCGGGGTGCGTCCCACCAGTTCCGCCTCGCTCCAGCCGGTCATCTGGCAGAAGGCTGCGTTGACGTAGGTGATGCGGCCGTGCATGTCGAGGGCACGCATGCCCGTGAGCATGGAGTTTTCCATCGCGCGCCGGAAGTTCGTTTCCGCCATCAGCGCCTGCTGCGCCTGCATGCGCCGGCGCGTGTGGCGCCAGTTGGCGATCAGCATCCACGCAGTCATGGCGGACAGCGCGCCCACCAGCCAGAAGAGGCCGCTGCCGATCACGCCGAGCCCCGTGCGGTAGGCCTGCGCGCGCACGATCAGCCCGTTGCCGACCGGCGAAACCGGCACCTCGTATTCGTTCGGCTGGGCCGCCCAGGGAAGGAATTGCGTGGCCGGGTTGCGCGGCGGCACCGAGTTGCCGGCCAGGATGCGCCCCTTGCCATCGAGCAGGGCGACCGCGTACTTGGCCGAGATCTCCGCCGGAACGCCATAGCGCAGCAGGCCGTCGATGGAGTATTCGCCCAGGATCACGCCACCGAACTTGCCCTGGTCCGCCAGCGGCACGTGCAGCTGCAGCAGTCCGGAGCTGTCGGGGCCGGCGACCGGTTGCGAGTAGACCGGCTGCTGCAGGTCCCGCGCGAGGCTGTACATGGATTCGGTCTCGCCCGGACGCAGCACTTCGCCGCGCACGCGTGCCTGCGCAACCGCCAGGCTCGGGGCCGCATAGCTGGCGGTCAGCCGGCGGCGCTCGTCGATCCACGTGAGCATCAGCAGCTCGGGGTACTGCGCGATCATGGATTCGGCGCGCACCACGAATTCCTCGGCGTCGACTTCCTTGTTGGAGATGTCGCGCGCGACGCGCATCAACTGTTCCTGGCGCTCCAGGAGGCGAAGACGCATTCTCTGCTGCGCGTACTCGACGTCGCGCTTCACCGCCTCCTGCTCGCGGTCCATTTCCTCCAGCCGGAGATACCAGAAGGCGGAAACGATCGCAGCCAGGAACAGCAGCACGGCCGCCAGCGGTGCGAGCATCGCGAAGCGGTCCTGGCGGGTGGGCGTCTGGCGACGCCACCAGTGGCGCCACCAGTTGGGGGTCGTGCCTTCGGAGGGCAGCTCCGAAGGAGGTGAGTCATGCATGAGTGGAGGTAGTTTAGGCGCGCGCCGTCCGTGCGACCTTCCATGAGYAACGCGCAAGCCATCCGTGACGCAGACAAGAGTTCATATTATGAAATCGATACGCACCATTTGAAAAGTCACCCATTTTTATGCGAAACTCGCGCACGCTGCCGGGGCAGCCCGTACTAAATTCACTCGCACGCAACAAGGAGACAACAAATGTCCGCTCAGCCCGATCAGGTCTTCGGCTCGGCCGCCAACGATGCAGACGCGCAGGAGACGCGGGAATGGGTGGAGGCCCTTTCGGCCGTCATCGCCACGGAGGGCCGCGAGCGCGGGCATTTCCTGCTGGAGCAGTTGCTGGAGGAGGCCAGGCAGCAGGGCATCGATATGCCCTTCTCGGCCACCACGGGCTACGTCAACACGATCGAGCCGCAGGACGAGGAGCGCTGCCCCGGCAACCTCGAGATCGAGGAGCGTCTGCGCGCCTACATGCGCTGGAACGCCATGGCGATGGTCGTGAAGGCGAACCGGCTGCACCCGGAAGACGGCGGCGACCTGGGCGGCCACATCAGTTCCTTTGCCTCGCTCGCCACCATGCTGGGCGCCGGCTTCAACCACTTCTGGCACGCCGAGAGCGAGAACCACGGCGGCGACTGCCTGTACATCCAGGGCCACAGCGCGCCCGGCATCTACGCCCGCGCCTACCTGGAAGGCCGCATCAACGAGGAGCAACTGCTCAACTTCCGGCAGGAAGTGGACGGCAAGGGCCTGTCCAGCTATCCCCACCCGAAGCTGATGCCCGAGTTCTGGCAGTTCCCGACGGTGTCGATGGGCCTGGGCCCACTGATGGCGATCTACCAGGCGCGCTTCCTGAAGTACCTGCACGCCCGCGGCATCGCCAACACCGAGAACCGCAAGGTCTGGGCCTTCCTGGGCGACGGCGAGATGGACGAGGTGGAGTCGCTGGGCGCCATCGGCGTGGCCACGCGCGAAAAGCTGGACAACCTGGTGTTCGTCGTCAACTGCAACCTGCAGCGCCTGGACGGCCCGGTGCGCGGCAACGGCAAGATCATCCAGGAGCTGGAAGGCGAATTCCGCGGCGCCGGCTGGAACGTGGTCAAGCTCGTGTGGGGCAGCTACTGGGACCCGCTGCTGGCGCGTGACAAGGAAGGCATCCTGCGCCAGGTCATGATGGACATCGTGGACGGCGACTACCAGGCCATGAAGGCCAACGACGGCGCCTTCGTCCGCAAGAACTTCTTCGGCCGCCATCCCAAGCTGCTCGAAATGGTCGCGAAGATGAGCGACGAGGACATCTGGCGCCTGAACCGAGGCGGCCATGATCCGCAGAAGGTCTACGCGGCCTTCCATCGCGCGGCCACCACCAAGGGCCAGCCCACCGTCCTGCTGGTGAAGACGGTCAAGGGCTTCGGCATGGGCAAGGCAGGCGAAGGCAAGAACATTGCGCACCAGGCCAAGAAGCTGGGCGACGACGACATCCGCATCTTCCGCGACCGCTTCAACATCCCGATCCCGGACGACAAGCTCGCCGAGATCCCCTTCTACAAGCCGGAAGAGCACACGCCGGAGATGCAGTACCTGCACCAGCGCCGCAAGGCACTGGGCGGCTACCTGCCCAAGCGCCGTCCGAAGGCGGACGAGCAGCTCAAGGTGCCCGCGCTCGACGCCTTCAAGGCCGTGACCGATCCGACCGCGGAAGGCCGCGAGATCTCGACCACGCAGGCTTACGTCCGCTTCCTGACCGCGCTGCTGCGGGACAAGGAGCTCGGCCCTCGCGTGGTGCCCATCCTGGTCGACGAGGCGCGCACCTTCGGCATGGAAGGCCTGTTCCGCCAGATCGGCATCTACAACCACGAAGGCCAGAAGTACACGCCGCAGGACCGCGACCAGGTTTCCTATTACAAGGAAGACGTGGCCGGCCAGATCCTGCAGGAAGGCATCAACGAGGCGGGCGGCATGGCCAGCTGGATTGCGGCGGCGACGAGCTACAGCACCAGCAACCGGGTCATGATCCCGTTCTACATCTACTACTCGATGTTCGGGCTGCAGCGCGTGGGTGACCTGTGCTGGGCGGCGGGCGACATGCAGGCGCGGGGCTTCCTGCTGGGCGGCACCTCGGGCCGCACCACGCTCAACGGCGAGGGCCTGCAGCACGAGGACGGCCACAGCCACATCATTGCGCAGACCATCCCGAACTGCGTGAGCTACGACCCGACCTTCGCGCATGAAGTCGCGGTGATCATGCAGCACGGCTTGAAGCGCATGGTGGAGAAGCAGGACAACGTCTTCTACTACATCACCCTGCTCAACGAGAACTACCCCATGCCCGGCCTGCAGGCCGGCACCGAAGAGCAGATCGTCAAGGGCATGTACGTGTGCAAGCCCGGCGCCGCCGGCAAGCTGCGCGTGCAGCTGCTGGGATCCGGCACCATCCTGCGCGAGTCGCTGGCCGCGCAGGAACTGCTGGCGAAGGACTGGGGCGTCCAGGCCGACGTCTGGAGCTGCCCGAGCTTCAACGAACTGGCGCGCGACGGCCTCGACTGCGAGCGCCACAACATGCTGCACCCGACGGCCACGCCGCGCGTGCCTTTCGTGACGCAGCAGCTGGACAAGCACGCCGGCCCGGTGGTGGCTTCCACCGACTACATCAAGCAGTACGTCGACCAGATCCGCGCCTTCATCCCCAAGGGGCGCGCGTACAAGGTGCTCGGCACCGACGGCTTCGGCCGCAGCGATTTCCGCAGCAAGCTGCGCGAACACTTCGAGGTGAACCGGCACTACATCGCCGTCGCCGCGCTCAAGGCGCTGGCGGAAGAGGGGACGCTGCCGGTGGCCAAGGTCGCCGAGGCGATCCATCGCTACGGCATCAAGGCCGACAAGGTCAACCCGCTGTACGCCTGACGCGCCGACAATCGGTCCCTACAAAGAGAAGGCCCGCGTTCGGGCCGCGGAGAACAAGAACATGGCTCAGGTCGAAGTGMRGGTCCCSGACATCGGSGACTTCAAGGAMGTCGCCGTSATCGAASTGCTGGTGAAGCCCGGCGACRCGRTSAAGGYSGARCAGTCGCTCRTCACSGTCGAGTCCGACAARGCCTCGATGGAGATTCCTTCCAGCCACGCGGGCGTGCTGAAGGAACTGAGGGTGAAGCTCGGTGACAAGGTGGCCGAAGGCTCGGTGATCGCGATCGTCGAGGCGGTGGGCTCCGCAGCCGCGGCCGCGCCGGCACCCGCCACGGCATCGGCACCCGCGCCGGCACCGGCACCGGCACCGGC